>JAQXIB010000213.1 GCA_029007575.1 Clostridiales bacterium
AGGTCCCACCCGTTCCCATTCCGAACACGGAAGTTAAGCTCACTTGCGTCGAAGATACTTGGCTGGAGACGGCCTGGGAAAATAGATCTGTGCCGGCATCTCTCAAACAAGGTCTCTCGCAGACCTTGTTTGACATTTGCACCATTAGCTCAGTTGGTAGAGCAACTGACTCTTAATCAGTGGGTCCCGGGTTCGAGTCCCTGATGGTGCACCATTTGGCTCGTTGGTCAAGCGGTTAAGACTCCGCCCTCTCACGGCGGCATCGGGGGTTCGATTCCCCCACGAGTCACCACTATATTGGCTGATGAGACAGCCATTTCACAAGACGGTGTCGTTGGTGTTAGACGCTAGCCGTTCCCATTTGAACACGGATGCATTTTCACCTATACGGTTCTGTCTTTTTATTTTGGGCCTTTAGCTCAGTTGGTTAGAGCATCCGGCTCATAACCGGACGGTCCCGGGTTCGAGTCCCTGAAGGCCCACCAAAAATCACGTACTTACATCAGTAGGTACGTGATTTTTAAATGCATTACTTTATTACGGAGTTGTAAATCACCAAAGAAACTCATATTATTTCATAGAATGACAAAGCAGGGTATGTATCTTAGGTGATTATAGAAGGATAAGAGCCGTTATGTTAAATGTTTGTTTTTCAGAGGAAGTAAAAAACACATTGCAATGTGCTATACAAGATGGATATTTAATTAATTCTGATACAGTATGTATACCGGACGATCTATCTTTCGGAGATATTTCCAACATAAAAAAGATGGAAACTCGTATTCCTATAACGAAACTACTGGGAGAAATGGATCATTTGACAGAGCTGAATGCTCAGCTTGATTATCGCGAATTTTTTCAAAAGTTATATATCCATGACAAAGTGGTGATATGGTATTCCAATACCGCGGCGGAGTATTGCGGATATCTATATGTGCTTTGGTTATTGAATGATTCGCCGGTTGAAGTTCAGACAGTCTGTTGCTCGCGCACTTTGAAACGCGGAGAAAATCGTTTTCGCACTTATGCTTCCACAAAAGATATTGCACCGGAAGAATTTATTCGTTTTCTGCCTTATTTGACTACTTTGTCAAAGACCGACTTACAATCACAAGCACGTGTTTGGGAAAAGCTGATGCAGGAAAACGGTGATTTGCGAATTTGGCAAGATTACGCAATTCGTACAGAAAAAAATAATTTTTATGACGGTGTGATTCAAAAATATATTACTGCGCAAAAACGGACTATTGAAAATGTCATGTCAGATTTGCAATACAAAGAGCAGATTGTTTTGACAGGCGGTTTTATGGTATCAAGAATACGGGAAATGGCTTCTCAAGGGATGATATCATATCTGGAAAACCCGGAAAATGCTTATCTGGATCTTGTGAGTTTGCGATAAAAAGCTGAAAACCCAGTCGTGGAGAAAAAATCCTTGACTGGGTTTTCAGCTTTTATTCTATTACTTTATTTACCATGTATGATAAGGTCATCAAGCTGTCGCCTAAATGGACATTTTCAACGACAATTCCGTCATAGTTTAATTTGAGATCGTAATGGCTGAAATTCCAAAAGCCTTTGATGCCCATTTCCACCAATTGCTCAGATAATTCCTTGGCGGCATGTTTGGGAATACATAAAATAGCAACAGATGGCTTATGCTTTTTACAAAACTTCTCCATATCATCTATGTTTTCTACGATATGGCTGTTAACAGTAGTCCCAATGATTTCAGGTGCGTTGTCAAATAAACCGATCAAGTTAAACCCTCTGGCTTCAAAATCCATATGGGTAACGATCGCGCGTCCGAGATTTCCGACGCCGATCAATATTGCCTTTAGCTTTTTATCTAATCCCAAGATTTTTCCGATTTCATCGCGTAGGAGAGGAACGTTATACCCATATCCCTGTTGTCCGAACCCGCCAAAGCAGTTTAAATCCTGACGTATCTGAGAAGCGGTTAGCCCCATTTTTTCAGACAATTCACGGGAAGATATCCGGGTGCAGCCGGTCTTTTCCAATTCTCCTAAAAAACGGTAGTAACGCGGCATTCTGCGTATCACCGAAATGGAAATCGAATTTTCTTTTGACGCATTATCTTTTGCCATCCGTAAATCCCTTCTATCTTTCAAATTACAGCAATCCGGAGAGGGTGTTGTTGATTTCATTTAGGAAAGTTTCAGTATCTGCTATCTTTTTGTTCGGCAGTGTAGATAAGCTTGCCAAATCTCCGGTCATAATACCGTTTTCGATCGTCTGGATGGTAGCTTTTTCTAATTTGTCAGCAAAATTCATCAAATCCTCGTTGTGATCGAGTTCTCCGCGTTTGCGCAGCGCACCGGTCCAGGCAAATAAGGTTGCCACCGAGTTGGTCGATGTTGTTTCGCCTTTGAGATACTTATAATAGTGACGGGTAACTGTACCGTGTGCTGCTTCATACTCATAAACACCGTCCGGCGAAACCAGTACCGACGACATCATTCCGAGGCTGCCGAAAGCAGTCGCTACCATGTCGGACATGACATCTCCGTCATAGTTTTTGCAAGCCCAGATGAATCCGCCTTCTGAACGAATTACACGCGCCACGGCATCGTCGATCAGTGTGTAAAAATATTCAATCCCCGCGGCTTCAAAGCGATCCTTGTACTCGCTGTCGTATATTTCCTGGAAAATATCTTTGAAACGATGATCGTACTTTTTGGAAATGGTGTCTTTGGTAGAAAACCAAAGATCTTCTTTGGCATCTAAAGCATAATTAAAGCAAGCCTTCGCAAAGGAGGCGATCGACGCATCCAGATTGTGTACGCCCTGAATGATACCGTCAGAGCCGTTAAAATCATGGATCAGCGCTCTGGTTTCTTTTCCATCCTTGTCAGTGACTACGAGTTCTGCTTTGCTGCCGTCGGGGACGCGCAACTCTGTGTTTTTATAGATATCTCCGTAAGCGTGTCTGGCAATGGTAATCGGTTTTTTCCAGCTGGAGACATAGGGATTAATGCCCTTTACGATAATCGGTTTGCGGAAAACAGTTCCGTCAAGAATGGCACGGATGGTGCCGTTGGGGCTTTTCCACATTTCTTTCAGGATATATTCTTTCATTCTTGCTGCATTTGGGGTAATGGTAGCGCATTTTACAGCAACGCCGTATTTTTTTGTCGCCATCGCAGAGTCAATCGTTACCTGATCATTGGTTTCGTTTCGGTGCTCCAGACCGAGATCGTAATACTCTGTATTCAGTTCAATATATGGAGTGAGCAGAATATCCTTGATCATCTTCCAGATGACACGGGTCATCTCATCGCCATCCATCTCAACGATGGGTGTAGTCATTTTAATTTTTTCCATAATCCTATTTTTCCTTTCTGCGATGCCATTCAGTTTTTTTCTTATTCTTTCGGGATCTCTATAAAGGGAACCGCGTCTCCTCCATTGTATGTAGGAAGCTCACCGTTCCATTTTTCGATTGCCTTTAATTGAGCTTCGATTCTTCTGAGTTCCAGCAAATCAGAGGTGATTTCCTGCTTTTGCAGTTTCAGCGCATCCGCTTCTGCTTTTGCCTGGACGATTTTTTGCTCCGCCTCAATTTTAATCCGATTTAAATCCTGCTCAGCTTTTAGTGCTTGCTGCTGTGCAATCTGCTTGTTCTCAATCGCTTTATTGAATTCTTCACTGAAATCAAAATTGATGACATTGAATGCTTCGATTTTAATACCGTTCTGTGCAATCTTTTCATCCAGCAAATCCGTCATTTTCATGGAAACCTCGGAACGTTTGGTGATAATCTCCTCCGCAGTGTATTGCGCGGTAATCATCTTTACCACTTCTTGGACTGCAGGATCAATCACAACGCTTCTGTAATTGCTTCCGATTTGTTTGTAAAGGCTGACAGCGGATTCTGTATTAACCGCAAAATTCACAGCAATTTTACTGGAAACATTCTGTAAATCCTTGCTGGCTGCATTCGCGTCCGCTTCTATTTTTTGTGTACGGCAGTCAATGATTTCGATATCTTGGATAAAAGGTACTTTTATTTGCAATCCCGGGGAAAGCTCTTTTCCGATTACTGCGCCGAATTGCGTTCTTACGCCCACAAATCCAGTCGGTACGCTGCGGAAGGAGGTTGCCGCTAATATAATCAAAACAATTACAATGAGAGAACCAATCACGATGTTTCGGATCAATTTTTTATTCTTTTCCATCTGTCTGTCCCTTTCCTTCTGTATCAT
>JAQXIB010000214.1 GCA_029007575.1 Clostridiales bacterium
CCAACGACGCGCTCAGCAACTCCGCCAAAAACATCGGCGCATTGATGAACCGGAAAAATTACTATTTTGTTCCGATGGCGCAGGATAATTTTGAAAAGAAACCCACCTCAGTGGTGGCTGACTTTGACAAGATTGCCGACACCGTCGCCGCCGCGCTGGACGGCAGACAAATCCAGCCGATCTTACCGGGATAAAAGCTTCAGACTCCATCCGTTTTATTACTTAAGTGTTTTCAGCTTTTTCGCAATACGCAAGCAGGTGCCGTCTTTCTTTGGAAAGGCGGCACCTTGCTATAATTATCTGTTGATTTTTTACTCCGCCAGACAAACAATCGCTTTCTCCATCCGATGATCCTTGATCTCGGTCACCTTGATGTGCAGCGAGTATGCGTCCAGCTCGATCTGACTGCCGTCATCGGGGATTGAACCGTAGGTGCCGAAAACAAATCCGCCAAAGGTGTCATAGTCCTCCACCGGCAGCGCAACACCCAACTTCTCTGCCGCCTCATCCAACGGCACACTGCCTTTCAGCTTCCAGGTTTTGGAGTCAAGCTGTTCCCATTCCGGCTCGGCGGGTTCTCCCTGGATGTCGTCCTCCAAATCTCCCACGATCTGCTCCAGCAGATCGTTCATGGTGACGATCCCGACCATCCCGCCGTATTCATCCAGCACGATCGCAAAGTAATTGTGCGTTTTCTTCATCTGCTTGAACAACACATCGGCGCGGATTGAGCGCGGAATAAAATATGCCGGCTTTACCGCCTGCTTCAACACGTTTTCCCGGCTTTTATCGGTCAGCCTGAAATAATCCTTCACGTTCAAAACGCCAATGACGTCATCCACCGATTCATTGCAGACGGGATAACGGGTATGCCTGCTTTGATGAATGGTCGTTTCCCATTCCTCGATGGTTTCGTCCATCCACAGCAGTGAAATATCGGTGCGGTGAGTCCCGAATTCGCCCACCGTCAGATCGTCGAACTCGAACACATTTTGTATCATTTCTTTTTCTTCCGAATCGATGACGCCCTTTTGACTTCCCACATCAACCATCATCCGGATTTCTTCCTCGCTGACTTCCTCCTCCTCGGCATTCGGATCGATACCACACAGCCGCAGAATCCCGTTAGTCGACGCCGTCAGTGCCCAGACGATCGGCGCAAACAGCTTAGAAATAAAGGAGATCATCGCAGACATGCCGAGCGCCAGTGCCTCGGCTTTTTTCATCGCGATCCGCTTCGGGACAAGCTCGCCGAACACCAGGGTAAAATAGGACAAAATCAAGGTGATCAGGATAACCGAAACGGTATTTAACGTGCTTTCCGGCACCGGCACACCGAGGCTGAGCAGCCACTTGACCAGCCGATCCGCAAAGTTATCGGCGGCAAACGCGCTTCCCAGAAAGCCCGACAGGGTGATCGCCACCTGTATTGTTGCCAAAAAGCGTGCCGGCTGGCTGGTCAGCCGTGCCAGTCTTACCGCCCGCTTATCGCCGTTTTCCGCCATTTTAGCCAGCTTGTTATCATTCATTGAAATAACCGCAATTTCCGCGCAGGCAAAAACCGCATTTAATGCAATCAATATGATTTGTAAAATAATCTGTAATGCAATTGAGTCTCCCAAAATTGTTCCTCCTGATGAAGTTATTTGATTTACGGCAATGCCGAAAATCACAAAACAGTATTTGACCGCACTCTCTATTGGATCATTCTCATAAAACGCAAAAAGACACGCCCACATCCCCATTCGGTATGTGAGTATGCCCTATATATGAAATATCTATTTATTTCACATCGTCGACAGTTCCCGTCATAACTGCCATCTTCGTCCATGGAATCGAACACGCTCCCTTTTTGATTGAAATTATTTCAAACTATATCATATAAACCGATGATTGTCAATATCATGTTGCGGCCACCCGAAACCCTTACCGAATCTTTACCGATTCAAATCCGAAACACGCACAGGGAACGACCATCAGACCATTCCCTGCAATCCTGTCTTTCGAGTATATCAGCCGCGTTTCGCGTCCTTTAAAAATTCTTTACCATCTCAATATGTGGGGTATGTTCATCATAATATCCCGCGCCGTGTGCAGAATATCCCATCTTTTCGTAAAATCCCTGCGCTTGCAGCTGTGCCGAAAGTTTAACCTGATTCCCGCCCAATGCGCGAATCTGCTGTTCCAGCTCTCCAATCACAACACTGCCGACATGATGCTTCCGATATGCTTTTCTGACTGCCACCCTGCCGATGACATAAACTCCGTCCTCATTTAAAAAGGTCCGTCCCGTCGCAATCGGCTCATCGTAATTATACAATACAACGTGATAAGCGTCCTTGTCATGCTCATCAAATTCGTTGACAAATCCCTGCTCTTTAATAAAGACCTCCTGCCGGATCAAAATCGCGCCCTCTAACCCGGTCAGTCCTTTTTGCACTTCACTGCGTAAATTCAGCGGCAAAACAGCCTCCGCCTCCTGTTCATTACTTTCCATACAAAG
>JAQXIB010000215.1 GCA_029007575.1 Clostridiales bacterium
CAAGGAAACTTTCCGGCATTTAAGGCTGGGTCAGAATGGCGAGTAACCAAAGACGATTTAATCAAGTACATTGAAGAAAACAAAAACAAGGTTAAATAAGACAAGTAGAAAAGGGGGACAAGCCAATGAAAACGCTGTTTCAGGGGTTAACGGTGATCGGAATATTTATAATCATAGGGATACCGAATCATGCCGATTTACACAATTGGGATATCTTGCAAATGGCTGCAACTATTTTGATTGTGATCGCGTTAACCTCGCTGTCCGGCTTGATCGCGTACATATTGCCGGAAAAGAAAAAACGCCGCAACGACTGCAATCGTTAACGGCGCACGTGTAAATAATTCAAGTAAAGAATAACACAAATTGAAAGGAATGTCAAATGATGTATATATGCAGCAGATGCGGACATCAATTTGAGGATGGAGAAGAAAGGCGTGTAAAGGAATATATGGGAGAATGTCACGGATCTCCGGCTGTCGTTGAATATTCCGTCTGCCCGATATGCGGATGCGAGGAATACGAAAAGGCAAAAGAGTGTTCGCAATGCAATCGATTCAGCGTTGATGTAGAGGATGGACTTTGTGAGGATTGCCGGTCGGAAACAATTGATTGTTTTAACAGAATGATGGCAGACTTCTCTATCGCTCAAAGATGCTATTTAAACCGCGTGTATGATGCGGATTTGTAAAGGTGTGGGCGAGTTGATAAACGGAGTAACCGAGTACGATTTTATGCAAAAAATTGTAAAGATCGGACGTCCAAAAGGCGAGCCGATGAAATGCAAATATTGTCCATTTACAAGAAGCAGACACGCTTCAAGGTTAAGGATAATATGTACCGAAACGAATGAGGATGTCACGGATATATATGAAACCGGCGTTGGTTTAGAATGCACGCTAGAAGAATGTGAGGGGTGATATAGGATGACGTTCAGAGATTTAAGAGCGGATGAAATAGATGTAAGACTACAAAGCGTAAAACAAAACGGCTTGGTGCTTCTGCTATATAAGGATGCTCGGTGCGACATGAATATTTTGGATGAAACTGTGGGCGCAGAAAATTGGCAACGTGAGCATTATGAATGTAAAGGAAATCTCTTTTGTAAGGTTGGAATTAATGTTAATTATTACGTACCAGAAAGTTCCGGAAAATGGGTATGGAAATCAGATTGCGGCACTGAAAGTAATACAGAAGCACAAAAAGGCGAGGCAAGCGATAGTTTTAAACGCGCCTGTTTTAACTGGGGAATAGGCAGAGAGCTTTACACATCACCGTTTATTTTCATAAAAAAAGAAGATTGCAACATAAATAATGGGAAATGTTATGACAAATTCTATGTAGAAAAGATAGCGATTGAAAATAAAAAAATAGTAGGATTGGCAATTCGTAATAATGACACGGGAAAAAGAGTGTTTGTGTGGCAAAAGCAAAAACAGCAGTCAGCGTAAGGAAAGGTGAACGATTATGCCGGTTACGATAAACGCTCCGCCACAGAAGATATCAGAAAAAGGAATATACTTCTATGTTCCTTATAACAAGATCGGCGGAGTCCAGAATGCTTTGCAAATGTCAAATGTTACGATATCGTTTGATGACGGCAGGACAATCAGCAGAGATCAGCAAAAGAAAATATTTGCTATGGTATCAGATATTGCAGACTATTGTACAACGGTAAAAAACAAACGTGAATACAAGGCAATGCTTCATGATTTGCAATTGATGTATTTAATTGATACATCTAATACTGAATCAGTAAGACGGCAATTAACGCTTCATTTTTGTGAATTGCAAAACATTGAATTGTTTTCACTAAGTAATTGCAGTATGTCGCTGGCAAAAGAATTCATTGACTGGCTGGTAGAGCTTGCAGTCAAGCACGATATCCCGTGTAATGATACATTGTTAAACAGATGCGAAGACATATCTAAGTACATATATTGCTGCCTGCTTCATAAAAAGTGCTGTATCAGCGGTAAGAAAGCTGAATTGCACCATGTGGATGCTGTTGGAAGAGGTAGAGACAGAGACAAAATTATTCACTTAGGATATCGCGTTATGCCGCTGTCGCGTGCGTATCACACAGAAGCACACACGATCGGCCAGAAAACCTTTGATGAAAAATACAAGGTATACGGCATCAAGCTGGATAAAAGGCTGTGCGAAATATGGAATGTTAAGGGGTGATTGTAGTTGAGTGTTACACAATGCGAAAGAATCGTTCAGTATATGAATGAGTTCGGAAGTATAACACCATTGGATGCCATCAGAGATTTAGGAATTACAAGGCTTTCCGGCAGAATATTTGATCTGAAAAACGCAGGATATAATATCAAGTCAGAAACGGTATACGGAAAGAATCGGTATGGTGAGACAACTCATTTTTCCAAATACCGGATTGTAGATACAGAGGGGTGATATATTGGCAAAAAGCGGACTAG
>JAQXIB010000216.1 GCA_029007575.1 Clostridiales bacterium
GGTTTAATCTTACACGGATACGCACCGAGCCGCATGGTTCCGCCTTTGGGAATATTGCCGTGCTGATCCGGCATCAAGTCGATCACGGCATGTTTGCTTTCGGAAGAAAATTCGCCCGAATTCGCGTCGGCATACCCCAATACATTTCTGGCAAATTCAATCACCGCAATCTGCATACCCAAACAAATACCGAGATACGGAATATCGTTTTCACGCGCATATTGGCAGGTCAAAATCTTACCTTCAATGCCGCGATTGCCGAATCCGCCCGGCACCAAAATGCCGTCGCAACCCTGAAGTGTTTGCGCAACATTGTCTTTGGTGATCTGCTCAGAATCGATCCAACGGATAATCACCGACGCACCGTTCTCATATCCGCCGTGCTGCAATGCTTCCGCTACTGAGAGATAGGCGTCATGCAGTTGGACATATTTGCCGACCAAACCGATCGTGACGGTCTTATCGCATTTTGCGATCCTTGCCAGCATTTCATTCCATTCACGCATATCCGGCGGAGGACAATCCAGAGAAAGCTCCCTGCAAACCAAATCGGAGAGATGACTGCGTTCCAGCATCAAAGGAGCCTGATACAACACCGGAACGGTTAAATTTTCAATGACACAATCTTTTTTAACATTACAAAAAAGGGCAATTTTTTCTTTGACGCTATCCGGAAGCGGCTCGTCACAGCGCGGAATGATGATATCAGGGATAATACCGATCGACATCAATTCCTTGGTAGAATGCTGCGTAGGCTTCGATTTATGCTCTCCGGAGCTTTTAATATACGGCACCAAAGTGACATGGATAAACAAACAATTCTCTTTGCCGACTTCCAGCGATACCTGCCGGATTGCCTCCAAAAAAGGCTGGCTCTCGATATCGCCGGTCGTTCCGCCGATCTCGGTGATGACTACGTCAGCGTGCGTCTTCTTTCCGACAGCATAAATGAAAGATTTGATCTCATTCATAATGTGTGGAATGACTTGCACGGTTTCACCGAGATAGTCTCCGTTACGTTCCTTGGTCAGCACATTCCAATATACCTTACCGGTCGTTAGGTTGGAAAACTGATTCAAATCCTCATCGATAAATCTTTCGTAATGTCCCAAATCCAAATCGGTTTCCGCGCCATCCTCGGTCACAAAAACCTCACCGTGCTGATACGGACTCATCGTACCGGGGTCTACGTTAATATAGGGATCGAGTTTCTGCGCCGCCACCTTCAATCCGCGCGCTTTCAACAGCCTTCCCAAAGAAGCTGCGGTAATTCCCTTTCCGAGGCCGGACACGACACCGCCTGTCACAAAAATATACTTGCTCATACCATTCATTGCCCTTCTTTATTTTTTTGCTCTGTCTGAAATATTGTCCTTAAAACTGTCTTTTCCGGCATATAGCTCTTTCACATAGCGAAATTTCCATTCAGGCAGATATTGTTTATACTTCTATTTCACCTTCAAAAACTTTTACAGCGTTACCGGTCATCGATACTCCGTCATCGGTGTAAGAAATCACCAGACTGCCGCCTTTTAATTCCACGGTGACCAGATCACCTTTTTCGCAATAACCGTTCTCAACAGCAGCAACAACAGCCGCACAAGCACCGGTTCCACAAGCCCATGTTTCTCCGCTGCCGCGCTCCCATACCCGCATTTGCAGCGTTTTGTTATTGATCACTTTTACAAACTCGGTGTTCACTCTTTCCGGGAACAGCGGATCATTTTCAAATTTCGGGCCGATCTGCTCCAGCGGGAAATTGTCCACATCGTCTACAAATACGATACAATGCGGATTGCCCATCGATACGCAGGTAATATGATAAGGCTGTCCGTCGATTTCCACCGGCACGTTAACGGCTTTATCTCCTTCCAGCCGAACCGGAATCTTCTCCGGAGTCAGCACAGCCTGTCCCATATCCACACTGACAGCATGGACTAAACCGTTTTGCACCGTCAGTTCCAAAGTTTTGATTCCGCTCAGTGTTTCCACCGTTACGATATCTTCATTGACCAGTTTATTCTCATACAAATATTTGCCGACGCAGCGAATAGCGTTACCGCACATTTTTCCCTCACTGCCGTCCGCGTTGAACATTCTCATTTTTGCGTTGACAACCTCAGACGGACAAATTAAAACGATGCCGTCGCCGCCGATACCGAAATGACGTTGTGCAAAGCGTTTTCCCAGTTCCTCCGGATTCGGCATGTTTTGATGAAAACAATCAAAATAGATATAATCGTTTCCGCATCCCTGCATTTTTGTAAAAAACAATCTCATGACATTTACCCTCCTTGTTATTAGGCATATCGCCTTTTCTTTATTATATCCTCTCGTTATATGCCCGTCAACTCTTTTTATGGGTATCGATCAAAGTCATAAAATCATCAAACATAAATTTGGTATCCTGCGGTCCTGCTGACGCTTCTGGATGAAATTGCACCGAAAATGCCGGCATATTCAAGTACCGGATTCCCTCACAACTTTCATCGTTTACATTGGAATAACTCAATTGCGCAGTCAGCGGCAATGTTTCGGTGGTAACCGCATAGCCATGATTCTGACTGGTGACATAAATGCGGCCGTCTTCTCGGTTTAACACCGGCTGATTGGCGCCGCGATGACCGTATTTGAGCTTATGCGTTTCGGCTCCCTGACAAAGAGCAAGCAATTGGTGTCCCAAACAGATGCCGAAAGTAGGAATTTTCGCTTCGCATAGTTTTTTCAATTCCGCAATTATTTCGGTGTTTTCCGCCGGATCGCCGGGGCCGTTGGACAGCATGATCCCATCCGGATGATAGGCTAATATCTGCTCGGCAGTCGTATCCGCCGGCACGGTAATGACCTCGCAATTTCGTTTCAGCAGTTCTCGCCCGATATTGGCTTTTGCGCCGAAATCCCAAAGTACCACCCGACGCTGCGGCTCTTCCGGAGAAACATCGCTTAGTTCACCGCTTCCAACGCTTTTGACGGCATCCACAACACGATAACTGCATATGTCTCGGTTTTCTTCTTCGGTATACTCGGGGTTAGGCGAAATTTTTCCGTTCATGACGCCGTATTCCCGAACGATACGGGTAAGCGCTCTGGTATCTATCCCGCAGATTCCGACAATTCCCTGCTCTTTCAGATAACTGCTCAAATCCCCTTCCGAACGGAAGTTAGAGGGCTCTTCGCACACCTCGCGCACAATGTATCCCTTAAGCCAGGGCTTTTTGCTCTCGAAATCGGACGGAATGACACCGTAGTTTCCGATCAAAGGAAATGACTGGATGACAATTTGCCCATAAAAGCTCGGATCGGTGATCGTTTCCAGATAACCGGTCATCGCAGTAGTGAATACCACTTCACCGGTCACTTCTCCTTCGGCACCGAAATACTCCCCTTTGAACAACATACCGTTTGCTAATTTTAAATACGCTGTTTTTGCCATGTGATAACCATTCCTTTCTGAACTTTTGCGCAGTTCTGAGTGAGTTATTCAACATCTTTCTCATGAAAAACGCAAAAGCGGGAATTGAAAGAAACACAACCGATTTCTTTCAAACCTGATTCCATCTCCGATACTTTTATTGAAAAAGAATCGTTTTCTTTCTATCTGATTTTCTTTCTATACAGAAACCCACTATACAGAAACCCATCTTATCAATAAGATAGACAGGTTTTTGGGTTCTCATACGTATTTTATACATCTTTTTTTAATGAATGATTGCGATTAGTTTTGTGTATATAATTGTCGATAAGGATTTTGTGTATTCGGTGTCAAAATGAAAAAGGTTTCATTCAACAACTGACTTTTATCGATTCCGAAATATTGGCAGTACATTTCCAGATAGGCATCTATGTCCTTCATGTCTTCCTCTGTTGCTTCGTTCACGCACACCTGAGGCGGCAATTTCGTGGGTGGTGTTTTGCTGCGTATCACGATTTTTCCGCCATGCATCCCGGTGCCGCAAAAATATCCGACCGGAGGATTATCCGAATCATGACCGAGTCCCAAAACAATAATAACGCCGCCTGCCTGATATTCTCCCAAAAAGCTGCCTGCCGCTCCGCCGATGACCAAAACCGGCAATTTATCCTGATAGGCCTTCATATGAATGCCTGCCCGATAGCCGGCATCACCTTTAATGAAGATTTTTCCGCCTCTCATGGCATATCCTGTCGCATCACCGGAAGATCCGTAAATCACGATCGTTCCGTCATTCATGGTATCTCCTGTCGCATCCTGCGCATTGCCGTTCACAACGATATCAGCGCCGTTTAAGTAAGCACCCAAAGCATTACCCGCCGTTCCGTTGATTGTGATCTTCTTCCCGGACAGACCGCTTCCGATATATCTTTGACCGATACAATGATCGATCACCACTTCTTTATCTGCAGTTGCTTTTACTTGATCATTTAAATCCTTAAAATACATCAAATCCGCAACAATGTTCATCATGACCATCCCTTTCCTGTTATTTTCAAGGAACCTTTATTTCGCACCGGCAAGTTGTTTTGCCCGCTCTGTTTTTGCAAACGCCATCAACTGCGGTTTTTCTTTGATCAATTCAAAATCGATGGTATCAAGCGGTATTTGTTCCCTTATTAATTTGGTATAAATACCGGCTCTGCGCACATCACCGATCAGAATATACCCTTTCAGCAAGCCATCTTTTACAACCAGCTTTTTATAGCTGTCACCGTCCACTGAAACGTACGCTTCTCCGTCATAGCTGCCGGCAGTGATAACATGGTAACCGAAAAAGCCGATGGCATTCATCGGGATCGCTTTGTCATAAGGTTTTGCCGCGCCGACCATATCATATCCGGCACTTTCGCCCTGCATATAGGCGTTTGGAAGCAGTGCCAGTATACGATGCTGATTGACAGTAATGTCATAGCTTTCGGAGCAATCGCCCGCGGCGTAAATATCCGGTATACTGGTGTGGCAGCATTCATCGGTCACAATACCGCGATTGACGTTTCCGCCGATCTCTTTGACCAGCTCCACATTCGGACGGACACCTACCGCCACCACAACGATATCAAAATGCAGCATTTCGTCATTAGTCAGCAAAGCGGTGTTCCCCTGAAATTCTTTCACGGAATTGGACAAGATAAATCTTACACCTTTTTGTTCAATTGATTTTTGCACCAGTGCGGAGCCCTCCGCATCCAAGATGCTGGGGAGGATGCGGTCTGCCATGTCGACCACCGTGACCGACGAAACCTTATCCCGTATTCCCTCAACACATTTTAACCCGATCAAACCGGCACCGACCACCAAAACGCTTGCTTCCGGGAACAATGCGGCTTCCAGAGCTTTTGCGTCGTTTAAGGTCATAAAGGTAAACTTCTTTTGTACGTTTTCTAAGCCTTTCATCGGCGGAACAAACGGTTTGGAGCCAGTCGCAACCAGCAGTTTATCGTAAGGCACTGTCTGTCCGTCATCCAGCTCGACCTTTTTTTGATCTTTATCGATACGAACAACTCTTTTTCCCAACATCGCAGTGACTCGATTGTCGTCATAAAAGCTGTCCGGACGATATTTCATGCGCTGCTCATCTGTTTTCCCGTATAATAGATAGGAAATCAACGGTCTGGAATAAGTATGGTGAGGCTCGTTGGAAATCACCGTAATATTTACTTCCTGATTATTTTTCCGAATTCCTTCAATGCAGCCGACCGCGGCCGCGGAATTTCCGATAATGACAATATTCAAACCGCTCACCTCTCCTCAAAGACAATCGCGTGATTCGGACATCCTTTTACACATGCCGGCTCCCCGCAGGAATTTTTGACGCACAACTCACATTTTTGAACCACGCCTTCATCGGACGGAACGACCGCACCATACGGACATGCCATAATGCAGGTATAACATCCG
>JAQXIB010000217.1 GCA_029007575.1 Clostridiales bacterium
AAGTTGACATAAGCCTTGTTACGCATCAAACCTACTGCAATTGCGCATCTTGCAAAACGAAGCAGTTTTTCCTGTACATCCGCAGGAACGGAGCGATCGGTCGCATCCTGTACGTCATGTCCGTAGATAGAGAATGCCGGTAAACCTCTCTGTGCATGTGCTGCCATAACTGCGGCAAGATATACTGCGCCCGGACGCTCAGTTCCGTTAAAGCCCCAAACAGCCTTTACGGTAAGCGGATTCATGTCCATCGTTTCACTGCCGTAGCACCAGCAGGGTGTTACGCTTAACGTACCGCATACATTCTGGGTGGAAAATTTTGCTTCACATTTGGCTGCCTCAGCGCCTCCGCCGATGGTGGAGTCCGCAATGACGCATTCTACCGGCGTTCCGTCCGGATAACGAAGATTCTCACTGATTAATTTTGCAGCAGCCTCCGCCATCCCCATGGTCTGTGCCTCCAGGCTTTCTCTGACGCCGCCCCAACGACCGTCTATTACCGGTCTAATACCGATTTTCGGATAATTCATTATCTTTCATCCTTTCTTTATTGTTCGAAATTTCATTACTCTGTAACGACACCTTTTTTCAAAATAATATTTGCATACAGTGCTTTTTCCGATGTTGTGATAACCGCATAGGCTTTTTTTGCACGCTCGTAAAACGCAAACCGCTCGACGTTTTCGATCCGGATATCGTCCTCGTGCGCCGCAATGATCTTTTTGTAATCATCCCAAATGACCGGAACGACCGGATCGCCTTTGACGACCTCCATCAACGCAACCGGTGCCGGAACATAACGGTCAAGCGGAAACAACTGCAAAATAGCATCCAAGATTTCCGGAACATTGTGTCCGTCCAGCCGGATCAGTCTTTGCGCATGGCTGGCGCCCGGAAAATTCCCGTCTGCAATCACGATTTCATCCGAATGCCCCATCTCATCCAATACCTTGAGCAATTCGGGAGACAAAATGGAAGGGATTCCTTTCAACATGTTTCTCTTCACTCCTTTCTTTTTTAACCTCGTTATCGCACTATTATTATGGTTTTTTTGCTACACTTTTATTATAAAAGATCTCCACGGATTTGCACGCAAATATTTGTGTTTTTATAGACATATTTTGTGATTTGTGGTAAAATGTAAATGTAATATAACGAAAATAAGTACAGTTTATAGATATTTCACACCAATTTCCATAATTTTCCAAGGACAAAAAATAAAGGTAAGGAATGATTTTCCCGGAAAAAGGAGCGATGGCATGAAAGGAATTTTGGAAAAACGAAAATATGAGTCGGATTTTGAACTGTGGTGTCGCTGTTACTCAAATATCAAATTTCTGGCGCATTATCATACCGACGTGGAGATGATCTATGTCCGGGACGGCAATCCGCAGATTTTGGTCAACAACCAAGTCTATTCCTGCGCGCCCGGCGATCTGATGATCTTTAAAAGCGGCGATATCCACTACAACGAGAACGATCAGAGCAGCAATGTGCTGGACTTCGTTGTTTTCAACCCCATTATCCTCGGGGAACTCTATTCCTCCAAAATAGAGGTGTCCCCCTGTCTGACTCACGAAAAAATGCAGGAATACGGGATGGATGCGGACTGCCTCCGTCTGTTTGACACCATCCACGATGAAATGAAACACAAACGGAAATATTATGAAGCCGCGATCAAATCCCGCCTGCGCAGTTTTTGGGTAGACTATCTCCGTCATTTTACCATAGAAACGCCAAGCAGCAACGCGCCCTCGGTCACCATCAACAAGCTCTCCCGCATCCGCAAGCTGCTGGATTATATCGACCTGCATTACGATACCGACATCCCGCTCTCAAAAGCCGCGGAGATCTTAGGATACGACGCTTTTCATTGCTCCAAAACCTTTAAAGCGATTACCGGCGTTTCCTTCATCACCAACCTCACCCCAGTCCGGATCGGCAAGTCGCTGGACCTTTTAAAAAATGACGACCGGAATATTTTAGATATCGCGCTCGACTGCGGCTTCAACAACGCCAGAACCTTTAACCGTGTGTTCAAGGAGATCACCCAAATGACACCGAGCGAATATCTCCAAAGCATGCAGCGGGAACATCCGCAAGAAACCGACGACACCGCTCAAAACCACACGATCATTTCCTATACCGACAGTTGGCTGTAAGTGTTTTTCAATCCAATTGTTGCATTTGTACAGATCACATGAAAACGAAAGCAAATATTTTTACTATTATTTCCTTGATTTTCTACGTTTATTTTCCACATAAAATCTAATTTTTTGACGTTTCATTTGATAAAATCAGCTATTTTGTGAACAAAGTGCAAACATTCTGGACAGCCCCTTTCTTTCCTTGACAGTCGTTCCGAAAATGGCTATAATTTACCCTAGTGCTTTCGTAATTTGACTCGCTAAAGTATTGCTTCTGCATCGTTATCTTGTCCAAATGATCTATGCAGAATCCGGGGGGAAGCCCCCAAGCGGACTTTATTTTTGCTCTTTCAGAACGATGTTTGAACGCAAAGCACGGAAAGGAAAGGTGAAATATGGACGTAAAAGAACTGCACAAACAATTTTGTACCGAAGCGTTTGATGAAAACGGTGTGATTTCCAAGTTTGAAATTCACTGTCCGGATCACTTTAACTTCGCTTATGATGTCGTTGATGCGATTGCGACTCAAGAGCCAAACCGCAGGGCGATGGTCTGGTGTAATGAAGCAGGAGATGAGCGCGTTTTCAGCTTCGGCGACATGAAGAAATATAGTGACAAAACCGCAAACATGCTGACAAAACACGGCATTAAAAAGGGTGACAAGGTGCTGTTGATCCTCAAGCGCCATTATGAATTTTGGTTCACCATTCTGGCTCTACATAAAATCGGCGCCATTGCAGTTCCCGCCACCAACCTTTTGACCACTAAAGATATCGTCTATCGTATTAAATCCGCTACTATCACTGCCGCGGTCTGCACCTCGGGTGCTCCCTCCGATCGGGTTGACGAAGCGCAGCAGCAATGCGACGAGCTGCAAACCAAAATTATTGTACACGGCTCCAAAGACGGCTGGGTCGATTTTGCCGCCGAAGTGGAAGCCGCTCCCGAAACGTTTGAGCGGGTATCCACCAATAAAACCGATCCGATGCTGTTATATTTTACCTCCGGCACCTCCGGATATCCGAAAATGGTCGTCCACAATTTTGCTTATCCGGTCGCGCATATTATGACCGCGAAATACTGGCACAA
>JAQXIB010000218.1 GCA_029007575.1 Clostridiales bacterium
GATTTGTATAGGATTATCGCTATTGTCCGGAATCAGTAGGGCACTCTCCCTAAAGGGATTGACCTTACTATACAAAATGAATATTTTGTATAGTTCAGGGGATGGATTTAAAAAACAGGGGTGGATTGATTCATATGCGTAAGGAATATTTACAAGAGTGCCCGTCTTTATTACGGGATTATTTAGGTTATATCGAAACGGTAAAAGGTCGATCTTCCAAAACTGTAGATGAATATTTTACGGATTTGCGTACTTTCTTTCGTTATATGAAACGATTGCGTGGTTTGGTTTTGCCATCTGTACCGGATTCTGAAATTTCTGTTCAGGATATTGATTTGGAATTCGTTCGCACGATTACTCTTAATGACGTCTATGAATACATAAATTATGCAAAAAATGAACGCGGAAACTCTAACAAAACTTTAGCACGCAAAATTTCTTCGCTGCGTATGTTTTTTCGCTATTTATGTGAGCGTACACATCAGTTGGAGCATAATCCTGTGCAAAATCTGGATACACCCAGAGCGAAAAAAACACTGCCAAAATATTTAACATTGGAACAGAGTTTGGAATTGCTGAATATTGCCGAAAAAAATACAGGCGAATTTGCCAAACGGGATTATTGCATGATCACGCTATTACTCAATTGTGGGCTTCGACGCGCGGAGTTAGCGGGTCTTAACTTGGAGGATGTTCGGCCGGATTGGACCTTACGTGTCCGCGGAAAGGGCAACAAGGAACGCATTTTGTATCTAAATACGGCCTGCCAGACGGCTATTCAACAGTATTTGCAGGTTCGCCCAGTAGACGGTGTTAAAGACAAAAAAGCGCTGTTCTTAAGCCGCCTGAAAACGCGTATTTCTCTTCAAGGTGTGCATTATATCATTAAAGGTTATTTGAAGGACGTTGAAGGCGCTAATGGATATTCCACACATAAATTGCGTCACACGGCGGCCACATTGATGTATCAGCATGGTCATGTGGATATACGTGTACTCAAAGATGTTCTGGGACATGAAAATTTGGGTACAACTGAAATTTACACGCATCTTTCCAATGAACAAATAAAAAAAGCGGTGGAAGACAATCCTTTGTCCACAGTCAAACCCAAGTCAAGCAAATGAGAAAAAGCAGCGCTTATATATAAGCGCTGCTTTTTCTTACAAATTTCATTCAGTTTGAATTATATCGTACCGTCATCGTCATCATCATCGGTACGTGTACGTTTGTATATTTTATGCTTCCGCAGTTCTTGCTCATTATACTGCTTAGGCAAATTACGCGCCGGCTTTTTAGACTCGGTCTCCCCTTCATCCTCTTCCTTATCCGTACGACCGGTGTCTTGAAACACCGCCAGTTCATCCTCTTCCGGATCTTCCTCTTCAATATTCAGAGCACGTTTGGCTTCCTTATCCTCATCCGGATGCTCCTTATAATACGGATCAATCATATGCTTTTTGATCAGCGGGAATATAGTGTATTGAATCAGCAAAGAACGAAACGCCGGAAAAACAAATATATACAACATCAGCAGTACAACTATACCGATGTAATTCAGCAAATACACAATTCCAAAGCCGATCGCATAACACAATATCAGGATCAGGGAAATGAACAGATTTTGCTTCAGCCCGGCGAATGCAAAAATCAAGCTGTTTTTATATAACTGCTTAATAGACAACTTGAAAGTAATCATCATCATGCTCATGTAATATTTCATAAACGTAAACACGATGTAGATAGTAAATATGATCGCCAGCATGATATAACTCATAAATCCCTGTGTATTAACAAAGAAGAAATACAAGTCAAATACCAAAATGACCGTCGCAATCAGATTGATAATGCCGATCGGTAAAGCTTGTTTCCAATTTTTTTTGATAGTGTCAAAAAAATCACTGGAAATAAAAGCGTGTTTTTCGCGGGCAAAATTTCGTGTTACATAGGTCAAACCGGCTTCAGCCAAGCCTTTTGTTACTACCGGGACGGATACGAGAACATATAAAAGATTGGCGATGATCAATTTCCAAAATTTACGGAAATAAATCTCGAAAAAGACCACAAAGCTTTTCTTTTTCGGACCGTGTTTGTCCACGCCCGGTCCAGGCTTGTTATAATCAAAAAAACCGAGAAATCCCGCCATTTGCTTCAAGCTCCTTTTGTTTTCACATCTTTTTATTCATGTTATGTTGCAATAAACAACTTTTGAAATACCACGCGCAAACAAACATCCAAGACACCCGCGCCAAACGCGATCCCAATGAAAATTAAGAAACGCGCACAATAGAGTTTAAAATCCGGCCAAAGGTTTCCGCAATGGGCGCTGGTCGGAAGCAGTTGGTTACTCAGCAGCAACGACATGCGCAGAGTTTCCGCACAGCCCATTAACAGCGCAATGGCCGCCATTAAAGCGTGCGGAATGACCAACAAAGCGACAAACGCGATTCCGGCGCCGCCAATGCCATAATAATACGCTTCTGTCAGTCCCAAACCCAGCCCGAAAAAGAACGGGACAATAGCCGTTACAGGCGCGCCGCATGCAGATAAGCCGGATAAAAACAGCACGGCCAACAACAAAATCGTAGACAAGCAGGAAGAAAACAGCGCCCCTACCCCACCTTTGAAACCGCCGGTTATTGCTTGCACCTCTAAAATCACGCTTAGATCCTTTATAAGTGCTTCATGCGAAGCCGCAAAAATCATGCTGCCCAGAAAAGTACCGCTCAAAAATAGGAGCAGGAATACCAAAAGACGGCTGTTTGCCGCCAAAAAATGAAGCGCCGACTGCACAGCCTGTTCACGGTTTGTCCGATTCATAGCTTGATTCCTCCACCGCTGTTAGTATCGTATCACAAAATACTATGCGAGGCAAGAACAAAATATGAATTTAACGATCACTGATCCGCCAGAGCCGCTTTGATCATAAGAGCGCATTCCAACCGTTTTTTCTCCAGTTCGCAGGACAGCGTAT
>JAQXIB010000219.1 GCA_029007575.1 Clostridiales bacterium
GCCCTGCTCGATCATCTCGTTTGTAATGATCGTTACTGCCGCCCGGGTCAACTCTAACGACGCTGATAAATCAATTCGGGAAGTGGGACCATGCTGTTGCAGCTGCTTCAAAATCTGCATACGATTGCGCCGCTTCAAATCCAATTTACTTATTCCAAACTGTTCCACAACAATCCACCTCGTTATCTAACCAAAGATTCAACGTTTTGACAAAATCCGACCTTCCCTTAATCCAAAACGGGATATATCCTTTATTTTATAACAACGGTCTGTTAAAATTTTAATACCGTTATAATAGAGTCTACCTGAATTAAAAAAACTTGTCAATGAAATGTAGTGAACAAACTGTTAATTTGTTCACTACATTTTGACAAGTATTGCTTTCTGGCAAAAGAAAAAAACGAAAAACGGAAATCAATTAGCTGTTCTTACCAGAATCAAATATTTACCTGCGACATGAAATCATCCACCGCAAAAGCGTTTTTCACATTTTGTTTATCGATCCCATTTGTCACACAAGCCGTTGATCTGATCCGCAAATTTTGCCAGATCTTTGTTTGCACCGCCTTCATTGTGCTTGATCACAGCCATCAAGCGCTGACCTGCATGAACCAAACGCTGAAACACACCGGAAACACGAGTTGTTTCTTTTGCTTTCTTCGGCTCAGGCAAGATGCCTTTTTCCAGACAAGTATTGTCTGCCAAATCAAAACTCGCCCGCAGATTCGGAGCCAATGCGGGATAACCCTGCTCCTGTAACAGCGCAGCAAAAGAATCGCAAACCGACGCTTCGCCATGCACCACAAATACCCGTTCGGGTTTATGCTCGAATGCCTCCAGCCAACGAAGCAGCCCAGCCTGATCCGCATGCCCGCTGATTCCTTGCAGACGTACAATATTTGCGTTGACTGTGATGGATTCGCCAAACAATTTTACCGTTTTTGCCCCTTCCAGCAAAGAACGTCCCAAGGTACCGATTGCCTGAAATCCGACAAAGACAACGGTGGATTCCGCTCTCCATAAATTATGCTTTAAATGATGGCGGATCCGTCCTGCGTCGCACATTCCGCTTGCCGAAATGATCACTTTGCTTCGATTGTCAAAGTTGATAGCTTTGGATTCCTCGCTGGTAACCGATATTTTCAGTCCCGGAAAATTAATTGGGCTGATTCCCTGATTGATCAGCTCCATTGCCTCTTGATCGAAATAGCCTTTCACATTTTTATTAAAAACATTCGTTGCCTCCACGGCAAGCGGACTGTCAACATAAACCGGAATTTCGGGATATTCCGGAATTTTTCGGTTGTTTATAATATCCCGCAAAAAATACAGCAGCTCCTGCGTTCTTCCGACCGCAAATGCGGGGATCACCACATTTCCGCCCCGATCAAAGGTCTCTTTGATAATATCCGCCAATTCCTGCACGTAATCCGGAGCCGGACCGTGATTGCGGTCGCCGTAAGTAGATTCCATGATTACATAGTCCGCCTCGGTAATATACTGTGGATCTTTGATCAGCGGCTGATTGAGATTCCCGATATCCCCCGAAAACACCAGCTTTTTACTGACGTTTTCTTCCTCTATCCACACTTCAATACTCGCTGATCCCAGCAGATGCCCGACATCAACAAACCGGATTTTAATTCCCTCGCAAACCGAAATGATCTGATTATATTCAAAAGTCACAAAGCATTTCATAATGCGCTGCGCATCTTCGATGGTATAAAGCGGCTCATATGGGTCTTCCCCGGCGCGCTGCCGTTTCCGGTTTTTCCATTCCGCCTCAAACTCCTGAATATGTGCGCTGTCCTGCAGCATAATAGAACATAGCTCGCCGGTGGCGACGGTTGTGAAAATTTTTCCGTGAAATCCCATTTTGGAAAGCAGCGGCAGCTTTCCGGAATGGTCGATATGTGCATGCGTCAGAAATAAGTAATCGATATCAGCCGGTACAACCGGAAGCTCCTGCGTATCATCGTCCTGCCCCTGCTGCATTCCGCAATCTACCAGTATCTTTTTTCCGCAAGCCTCAATAAAATGACAGCTTCCGGTCACCTCATGAGCGGCGCCTAAAAATGATAATTTCATATGTTTATATGCTCCTTCTGCATGGTTTATATATGTCTATTGTAACTGATTTTACGTCAATATGCAATCCATAGGGCTTAATAAATCTATCCGCTTCTATTTTGTTACTATTTTAACAAACTTGACTTTGCCGTTCAATTGCTGTAAACTGAGAGAGATTCGGGAAGCTTTTGCATTGGTGTTCTGACACGAATGGACATATCACGGTAGTATCAGCCTTGTTACAGGGCTCAAAAAACTATTGTCATAATGCGAATATCGGCTTTTCGGATTTTTGGGAAAAGTATGAATCAAAAAGGATGCGTTTCTATGCTTTTGGCAGTTGATATTGGAAATTCAAATATTGTCCTCGGCGGATATCATGAGGATCGGCTTTTATTTGTTGCCCGTATCCGCACCGACTCGTTGCGGACCGAATTTGAATATGCGGTGCTGATCAAGGACATCCTAAGTCTGTACCATTGCCAGCCTGACGATATTACCGGCGGCATCGTTTCATCTGTCGTCCCTCCGCTTTCCGGTGTTCTGCGCAACGCGATCCGTCTGATCAAAAAAGTAAAGGTGCTGACGATCGGTCCGGGCATCAAAACGGGGTTAAACATCAAGATCGACAATCCGGGACAGCTTGGCGCTGATCTGCTTGCTACCGCGATCGGTGCCATGGAAAAATATCCTTTGCCGGCTATTATTATCGACCTTGGCACAGCAACCAAAATAACCGTGGTAGACAAGGACGGTTGCTTCCGGGGCGGAGCGATCCTGCCGGGGGTTATGATCGCGCTGGAGGCACTTTCTTCACAGGCGGCTCAACTGCCTAAAATCAGTTTAGATGGGGAAAGTATCGCGCCCATCGGCACCAACACCATCGACAGCATGAAAGCCGGCACCATTTTAGGGGCGGCAAGCATGGTCGACGGAATGATCGAGCGCTATAAAGAAGTGCTTGGAAATGACGTTTCTGTTGTTGCCTGCGGCGGATTGGTGAACGCGATTCTGCCTCACTGCAGATCTAAAATCAAAAAAGATGAAACGCTGTTATTAGATGGGCTGCGGATTTTATACCGAAAAAATACCGCAGAAAAATAAGCGTTTCTTCCATTGGCTATCTGCCGTTTTACAAACGGCTTAGCAATAAATTTATTTTGCGCTACATTTACCGCAATGGTAAAGCAGCAGCAAGGAGGAATTTTTATGTCAAACTCAACGGCAAAAATCCAAAAAATGGTTTTGCTGGCCATGTTGATCGCCTTACAAGCGATACTGGCATTCACCCCCATCGGCTTCATCATGATCCCGCCGATGATCTCGATCACCCTGATGCACATTCCGGTCATTATTGGAGCGGTAATTCTGGGGCCGCTATGCGGCGGCATACTGGGATTTTCTTTCGGGTTGATGAGCATGATCAAAGCGACGACTTCAGCGTCCTACGGTGATATGATTTTCTCTCCGTTTGTCAGCCCAAATCCGATCGCATCCATCATTATGTGCTATCTACCTCGTATCCTTTTAGGCGTCATTGCAGGATATTTATTTATCCTGTTGCGCAAAACATGGAAAAAGGACATTCCGGCTATCGGCGTTAGCGCCGCAATCGCTTCTCTGTTCCACACCATCAGTGTTTTGACCTTAATGTGGTGCTTGTTTGACGCGTTGGAACTAAAAGCAGTATTCACCGTCGCGTTTAGTCTGAACGGTATTTTGGAGTTAGTAGTGGGCATCATTCTTTCGACAGCGATATCCAAGCCGTTGCTGAAATATTTAGAAAAACGGCGTTCATAAAGAAACCGAAAAACCGATTGAAGGATTTTACTCTTTCAATCGGTTTTTTAATTAATGCTCACTGAACAATTCAAAAACAACGATAGCAAAGCATTTTGCCGTTGTTTTTGAATTGGCAAAGTGCAAGGTTTTTGATTGTTTTTTGAGAAAACCTTGCACTTTGTATTTCGATTTCATTCTGAAATCGAAATCTGTGTCTACATCAAAGAATGTC
>JAQXIB010000220.1 GCA_029007575.1 Clostridiales bacterium
AGTATGTCTCCGGTTTGGAGCAGAACATCAAAGACACGCACGGATTTGATTTTACCGGCTACGATATTGTATTCCGAGGCATATGCCCGGAATGTAAAACATCCTCAGACCAACCATGAAACCGATACGCATTACCCATAAATATATAAAAACAAAAGGAGAACTGCTATGAGAAGTATCACAAAATTAGACCTGCAATACGCACACAGGTTCTACGGATTTAAAGGAGAAGCTCAGTACCTGCACGGACACACCGGCGTCCTGACCCTTGAGGTTGAGGACAGCATTGAACCGGGCGTGAATATGGTATTCCCCTGCAACGAAATTCAGAAGACCGCATGGGAAGTCCTGAAGAACTTTGACCACGCACTGATTCTGAGAGAAGACGATCCGTTGTTGCCTGCCATCCTCGGCGTTTACGAGGAACAAGGCATCAGAAACGGTGCCCCGAGCAATAAAATGAAAGGGCCTGCTTTTAAGACAGAGCTTGCCAGCGCGTATCCCGAGTGCCGCCTTGTCGTGACCAAGGAAACCATGACCGTAGAGGGTATGATTAAAATAGTTTACGACCTGCTGAAAGATAAGCTCAATATCGCCAAAATCACCTTTACCAGCGGAGTAAACGCCGCCTCTCAGGAATACGAAGTAAACAAGACCGTCGACCGCTGCCCGCTGTGCGGCATTGCACTGAACGAAAACGGCGTCTGCCCGAAATGCGGATATCGCAAGAAATAAAAAGCAAGCATATCCATGCCATCCGGCAATAGGAACCCGAACGGGCACTCGCAATCAGTTGCCGTGAACTGCCTACAACCGTTATAAAAAGTTTTTTGAAGAATCGCTCTCCAAAAAACGCCTTGAGACAGCGTTCCGCCCGTCCGATTCCGCCCTGCGGATTCAACAAGAAAAGCACCCCCGCGTGGGGTGCTTTTCTTGTTGGCTGTTATGATTTTAAAAGTGTTGCAATTTGTTTTGTAATCTTAAAAAACCGGTATTTGTCATTATAAATCAATGTTTATCTCATACTTATCATCAATGAGCACATAATTTACATGGTACTTTGGGGCAAGTTCTAAAAATTGTGCATGGACTGTTTGATAAAACAATTCTGCTAATTGTTTACAATCAGAAGGTTCATATTTTCTTATTATCAAAACGCGGTTTCTCCCCAAATTCCGATTTGTCGACACAAGTATTATCGCAATAAATCGGTCAAAAATCAAGCAACCCGATCGGGTTGCTTGATTTTTGGGGTGTAGTTGACAAAATATAGGCAATCAGATCAATTTGTGAATTGACCATATATAGGTCATTTTTTATTCGGACTTCTTATATTCATTTTCACGAATACCGGGATAATTACGATCCAGATATTCCTCCCGGTAGGGGTTTACTCCGTCCGAAACTTTTTCGGGCTTGTTCGAAAGCGTCCAACTCTTCTTGTAATAGAAGGGATTATGGAATTTGTTTTCTATGCGATCGGTCTTTTCCAGCATATTCATACAAGCTCTGATACAGCCCTTCGCACCGCATATCGCAAAATATCCCGTATGTGTCATGATATAATCGTAATAACCCATTACCTTGTTGGTGTTGGGTTTACGACCCCACGTGCCCTGCGCCATGGTGTATGACATAATGTAAGCCTCTTCCTCTGTCATCTCGCTATTGCGGACATCAAACGCCATATTGGGAAATTCTTTTTTCAGGAAGGGGGAACACTCGTTGTTCATACCGTGATGGGAAAGCGTACAGCGTCCCATTCTTACGTCTCCATACCAGACACGCTTCTCGCCAAAGCTTACGGTAAGTCTCTTGTTGATATCCTGTACCGGCGGAATCGCATTTCCGGGGCATTCTTTGGCGCAAGCTCCGCAATGCAGACAGATGTCACCCGTGTTAAGTATTGGATCAGGCTCAAGCTCGCAATCAGTAAATATCAGTCCAATACGAACGCGGGGACCGAATCTCTTGGTAAGAAACACCTTGGAGAAGCCCACCTCGCCAAGTCCGCATCCTGCGGCGATGATACGAACACTGCATACTACGTCGGGAGGAATTCCGTCACGAAGCGGCTCCTTGGTTGTACCGTTACCTTCGGGTACGGCAGGATAGTGGGCTACCGCTTCCCAACCGTAATCTTCAATAAAGCAGGCAAGCTCGTATGAAAGACGGGGACGGAAGAGTGTGTTCAATTTATTGTAAGAGTAAAAGGTATAGTTGTGCCAATGCGTTCCCTCTTCAATTCCTCTATACGTACCGCGCGGAATACGCATAGCAACTGCGATCACCGATTTCGCACCGGGAAAATATGTAAGAGGAGACATCAGCTTGGGGGCATCCTTGAAGCGCTCAATATTGCCGATGGCAATACAGTCGATGCCAAGCTCACGCGCCTTATCCTTGATCATCTGAGAGGTCAGATTCATGATCTGTTCCCCCTGTTTCCGTCCTTTGAAAAGCTGCCACCGAGAACGTTTGCAGCTTCAACGTTGCGCTCGGGCGCGTTTTTTGTGCCGCCTACGCACCAAGCCTCTCTTTGCCTGAAAGAGTTTTCAAATTTGTTGTAAAGAAAATCTTTATCCTCAAGATGACCTATACAGGTTCTGTTACAAAGTGCCGCGATCCTGTCTGGCTTTGCGGTTGCGGCAAAGCGATTTACGCACGCACCGTTCTTACATATCCTGCATATATCATAGTTGATATCGGCAACCCGCATCTTTTTACCGCAGATATCAACCTCTGACGTGCTTTCGACGTTTATCGCTCCAAGAGGGCAGGACTGTGCACACTTTCCGCAAGCATCGCAAATATGTCCGTCAAACAATCGTGTAGGCTCGATCTCCGCGTCGGTGAGAATCATATGAAATCTCTGGCGCGGTCCAAACTCAGGTGTCAGAAGCAGCCCATTAAGACCTATCTCACCCAGTCCGCAAGCAACTGCGGCATAATCGAAATCAGGGTATACGTTGGGCTCGGGGCGACCTTCAGCAACCGCAACTCCCTGTGGACCAAGCTCGGAGGGATTGGGGAATATGGGGCAAGCCTCCCAGCCGTTGTCCTCAAGCACTCTTACGAGATCATAACAAGCGATAGAGAGAAACTCATCCTCAAGCCAGTTCTTGCCAAAGAGAGCGTAATCACCGAAATTTGTTCCTTCCTCAACTCCGCGCAATGCGCCACGGCAGATACGCTTGCCAAGCATAATGACTGTCTTTGCTTCGGGGAAGATGGAAAAGGGATTATGCTGGGGATCAACACCATCAAACCTTTCCTTGTTTGCAAATCCTATCAGATCGATTCTGCAATCCTTAAGATTTTCACGTATCCGTTTTTCAATGTTGTTCATAATTGCCTCCATAAATCAATTTCATCATGATAAGTATAGTGCCAAAAAAATGGTTGTTGCAATAAACAAACATAACATTTTTAAGATTTCAAAACAAAAATATTAAAAAGTTTATTGAAAAAAACAATGAATTTTGTTATAATTTAAAGAAATCCTCAACGAAAGCGGGGGGAAAAACGATGAATCAACAAATACCGATCATTACGAAAGTTGAATTTTTCGATACATGCTACAAACCGATAAAAGCAAAGGTATCAGCTCGCAATTTTTCATCGCTGACTTATCGAAAGAGCGGAAAAGTTTTGATCTTATCCAAAGGAAATGAGTTAATATCGGAAGCAGATACCCTTACTTTTGTACCCGCCGGATGTGATTACTTTACCGAGGTACTTGAGGGCGGAGAAATGATCATTCTTCACTATCAGATAGCAGAAGGAGCCAAGGATTTTTTTGACACCCCGACTCGGATATGTCCGATCAACAAGAGTAGATTTTTAGATATATTTTCCCAGGCGATCTCCCATTCTACTGTCAAAAACGAGTGCGCATGCATGGCAGATGCGTATAGGCTGTTTTCCGAGATATTCAAAGAGAGTAGCCTACAGAAAATGCATCCATCTCCGCGCCTTGCGGCAATAAAGATGTATGTGGATAAAAATTTCATGTCGCCTGAGCTGCGCGTATCCGCGCTGGCGGAGCTTCATAAAAGCAGCGAAGTCTATTTCAGACGTGAATTCAAAAGGTGTTATGGAGAATCTCCTCTCGAATATATCAAAAGGAAAAGAATAGAAATGGCTTGCAACCTTTTGCGCACCGATCTGTATTCGATAACCGATGTCTCATTTTGCGTTGGTTTTAACAACTCAAGCTATTTTTCTGTGGAATTCAAGCGATATATGTATTGCTCGCCCAAAGAATACAGGAACATGAGTTCTATAATAAATATCGGAGTGAAGCCAACAGATATAGCAAATAAAAAGTAAAAAGCAAAAACCTTTCGGGCGTATTTTCATAATCGTCCTTCAGCGGCTCTTTGAGGAAGCTGTGTTAAGCGCAGACGAGTGTGAATTTTACTCGGTAATAATGCTTTGGCCCGTATCCCATATAAAACTCCTTTCGATCGGGTTAAACACCATCATATCGAAAGAAGTGGAAGGCAAGATGAGTTTTTGAAAATTATTTGTGATTATTTTTTGCGGTGTTGATAGGAGAGAAGTAAAATATCTCGCTGTCGCTCGATGTGAAATAATGACACTCGGTCATTGTGAAATATTGCTCCTTCGTCGCAATGTGAAATGAAATTTGCCCACATTCGCGCCAGCGAATATTTCGCATTTGCAAAGCGAATATTTCACAGCGAAGCTATTTCACTTGCCCGAAGGGCAAATTTCGCCTAAAAAAGCACTTGCGTAAAACGCAAGTGCTTTTTTCTGGAGGCGCCACCCGGACGGCGCTGTCTCGCCTATCGACTGTCCGATTCCGCCCTACAGGTCCGACAAGAAAAGCACCCCGTGTGGGGTGCTTTTCTTG
>JAQXIB010000221.1 GCA_029007575.1 Clostridiales bacterium
CCGCCGCCGGATATGCGTGAATGGAATGAAATGCTGGCAAGGATCGCAAAATGCGATAAGACCGTCACGATCGGATTGGTCGGCAAGTATGTCCAACTGCATGACGCCTATCTCTCGGTTGCGGAAGCATTGCAGCACGGCGGATATGAGAACGGCGCGTCGGTGATTATACGATGGATTGATTCCGAACAGATCACCAGAGACAATGTTGCACAAATGCTTCAGGACTGTGACGGTATTTTGGTTCCGGGAGGGTTTGGCAATCGGGGCATTGAAGGGAAAATTTTAACCTGTCAGTATGCGCGTGAAAACGATATTCCGTATCTCGGCATTTGTTTGGGCATGCAGATTGCGGTGATTGAATTTGCCAGAAATGTATTGGGGTATGCCGATGCGAACTCGGGCGAATTTTCTTCCGAAAGCAAACATGCCGTGATCGACTTGATGCCGGATCAGCACGGCAATATTCCCAAAGGCGGAACCATGCGGCTCGGTGCGTATCCGTGTAAGATTAAACCGGGCTCCATGCTGGAAAGAGCGTACAAGACCGATTTTATCAAGGAACGTCATCGTCATCGTTACGAGTTCAGCAATCCGTATAAAGAAGAAATCGAAGCAAACGGCATGATGATTACCGGAAGCTCGCCGGACGGGCTGTTGGCGGAAGCCGTAGAAATACCGGATAACCGATTTTTTGTCGGCGTGCAGTATCATCCGGAATTTAAGAGTCGTCCGAACCGGGCGCATCCGCTGTTCCGCGAGTTAATTGCGGCAGCTTTAGAGCAAAAAGAGAAAAAATAAGGAATATTGTGCTGCTCAAAAGATGCATGCAGGATCAGAAAGGAACGGGATTGAGATGGAGATTAACAAAAACTTTAAGCAGGTGGAAGACAGCTATTTGTTTTCCACGATCAACAAAAAGGTAACCGCATATCAGGCAGCTCATCCGGATAGTAATATTATTCGGCTTGGTATCGGTGATGTGACGTTGCCGTTGTGTGACGCTGTGGTGACAGCTATGCGAAATGCGGTCACTGAGATGTCCAAAAAGGAAACCTTTCGCGGATACGGTCCGGAACAGGGATATGCGTTTTTGAGAGAGGCAATCCAAAAGTATTATCTTCGCCGTCAGGTGGAACTGGAAGCAGATGAGATTTTTGTCAGCGACGGAGCCAAAAGCGATATCGGAAATATTTTGGATCTTTTTTCCACCAATAATACGGTGTTGGTGCCGGATCCGGTTTATCCGGTTTATGTTGACACCAATAAGATGGCAGGACGTAAAATCGTATACGCCAACGCCAATGCGGATAATCAATTCTTGCCGTTGCCGGATGAGAGCATGGATGTCGATATCATCTATCTGTGTTCGCCGAATAATCCGACCGGTGCGGTGTATAATAAGGAACAGTTGCAGCTTTGGGTAGATTATGCGTTAGAGCATCAGGCGATCATTTTGTTTGACTCAGCTTATGAGGCATTCATTCAGGAGGATCTGCCGCATAGTATTTACGAAATCGAAGGGGCAAAACAATGTGCTATTGAATTTTGTTCCTTCTCGAAAACGGCAGGTTTTACCGGAACGCGATGCGGCTATACCGTAGTACCGACCGCTTTGACGAGAGAAGGCTTTTCACTGCATAACATGTGGCTGCGCCGGCAAACAACAAAATTTAACGGCGTTCCTTATATTGTACAGCGCGGCGCGGAAGCTGTTTTTTCGGAAGACGGTCAGAAAGAAACACGCGACAATATTAAATATTATCTGGAAAATGCGAATATTATCGCGGAACGTTTGCGTCGATTGCATATTAAATATACCGGCGGAATGAATTCTCCATATATTTGGATGGAGTGTCCGAATAACATGAAATCGTGGGAATTTTTTGATTATTTGCTGGAAAAAGCGAATGTTGTCGGAACTCCCGGAAGCGGATTTGGCTCTAACGGTGAAGGCTATTTCAGACTCACCGCTTTTAATAGTATGGAAAAAACATCTGAAGCAGCTTTACGCATAGAGCACTTGCTGAAGAAATAACCGAAAAAGCCCTTGCTTTAAACTCAAAGCAGGGGCTTTTTGGTGTTTTAGCATAATGTCGGCGGCATTGACTGTTATATAATTATGTGGTAGAATATTGATAAATCATGTAAGAATCTTTTCATATATGTGAAAATTTATAGACCAATATCCGTATAGTGCTTGCGGCGCTATTTTTGAATTGTGCGGTATTTCCACATGGATAACGTAAGAAATTTGTAAGAAATATGATAACTTATTTGTAATGGAAATATGGTTTAATGATGACAGGAAAAAACGATTCCGGATATTGTTTCATCGAAAGGATAATATTTATGAAATACACAATAAATATGGTATCATCTGCCGATACTGTCAAGGGGCAGGGAGTAGGCTCTGCTTATGATGAGCAGGTCAATCTGGTAAAAGAAGGCTTGAGCGACCGCTTCGACGTTTATGAAAATAAGCGGATGCTTGCTGATATCACCCATTATCATACCGTAAATTTTCGGTATTTTTTGAGTATTCCTTTCACCAAGCATGCAGGTACGACGGTCGGATATGTGCATTTTTTGCCGGAAACGATGGAATCCAGTCTGAACCTTCCTTTTTTGATCAAAAAGATTTTTTACGCTTATCTGATCCGTTTCTATAAAAGAATGGATTATTTAGTGACGGTCAATCCGTATTTTATTGAACGTTTGGCGGCATATGGGGTAGATCCCGACAAGGTCACTTATATCCCGAATTTTGTTTGTGACAGCACCTTTTATCCTTTGTCGTCAGAGGATAAGAAAAAATTGCGGGTGCAATACGGCTTGCCGCCGGAACATTTTACTGTGGTTTGTGCAGGCCAGCTTCAGCGACGAAAGGGAATTTTCGATTTTATCGAGCTTGCAAAACAAATGCCGGAGTTTCAATTTGTTTGGGCAGGAGGTTTTTCGTTCGGTAGAATTACCGACGGATATGAGGACGTCAAAAAAGTGGTGGAGAATCCGCCGGATAACATCAAATTTACAGGGATTGTCGATCGGGATAAAATGAATGAAATTTATAATCTTGCCGATGTGATGTTTTTGCCGTCCTATGAGGAATTATTCCCAATGACAATTTTGGAAGCAATGAATTGTCGTGTTCCGCTGTTGCTTCGGGATATTCCGATTTATGAAAACATCTTGTTTGATTATTATCTGAGAGCAAAAGATAATAACGGATTTGCGGAGATTTTAACCCGATTACAGAATGATCCTGAATATTATAATCAAGCGGTGGAACAATCATGGAAAGGGCATTGCTTTTATAATAAAGAACATGTTTTGTCCATGTGGGACGAATTTTATACTGAATTAGTAAGGGAGAAACAGCTTGTCAAATCAAAATCAAAAATCAAAGCCAAATCAGAAATTTAAATGGATCAACGGCACGATTATTATTGTATCGATTATTGCTTTAATAGCTTATGTTTTTATCGTAGATAAACCAGCTAATATTTTGTCAGCGGTATTTACTGTAAAGCCAATATGGCTGTCGGCAGCCGGATTGATGATGATTTGTTATTGGCTGATGGAGAGCGGAATATTGCATCTGGTCACGAAAAAATTGTATCCCGAACAGCACTTTATCAATACGTTAAGCACATCAATGATCGGACAGTTTTATAATTGCATTACACCATTTGCAAGCGGCGGACAACCTATGCAGGCGTACAGCATGGTCAGCTACGGCGTTCCGCTGGGAATAGCGGGCAGTTCCTTGCTGGTGAAGTTTATTGTTTATCAATTTTCGCTGACGCTGTATTCTTTGGTGATGCTGATTGCCTATTGGGGCTTTTTTTCTGCCAAAGTCAGTGGCTTGGCAGCACTTTCTATCTTGGGATTTTCCATCAATATGGCGGTCATGTTAGGCTTGATTTTCATCGGTTTTGCAAAAGGAATCGCAAAAAAAATTACGGCTGCCGCAATTCGCTTTTTGGCAAAGCTGCATTTGATCAAGCATCCGGAGCAAAAAATTGAATCTGCCTTTCAGGAGCTGGAACAATTTCATGGCGGATTTGAACTGATCAGACATAATATTGGCACAATTTTCAATATGTTTTGGATGTCGGTGATGCAACTGACTGTATTTTTTCTGATACCGTATTTTTTGTGTCTAGCTTTTGGCAAATCAGGCGTATCACCGCTGCAGGTGATTGCCGCCCAAGCATTTGTCAGCATGATTACCGCCTTTGTTCCTCTGCCGGGAGCAGCCGGAGGGGCAGAGATCAGCTTTGTAACATTTTTTGCCATTTTTATGAGCGGCAGCGATTTGAATCTGTCCATGCTGCTTTGGCGGATATTGACCTTTTATTGTCCGATTGTAGTCGGAGCGGCTTTTTCGTTCGGCTTTACGAGCGGCGGAAATCGCATACAAAAGCCATGTTCCTCAAAACCTGCCGCGTAGATAATATGGGGCTGTCGCTCGTGATTTTACTCACTTGCGACAGCCCCATGTTATTATTCCGATTCTGTTCCTGCCAGATGGTAAATGGTTTGCCGATAACGTGTAACCGATTCTTCAGATAACAAAAACATATCGTCCTCCGAATATTTACCGTCGAATATAAAAATTTCTGTCCGACTGCTGTAATTTTGAATCCAGTGGCGTAAAGCTGGCTTTCGGGATTCAAAATCATAAAAGGAAATGTTGGTTTCCATGCTGCCGGTAATTTTGGTGAACAATGTGTCCGCGTTCCCGATCAGCTGCGGTGTAATTCGTTGTTCGATCAATTTTTTCGCCATTTCCAAATCCAACTGATATTCCGTGTCAAATAAAACGATGTCCTTAAACCGCTTGCCGTCCAGTAGCTGATAACCTTTTCTGATGTTTACGGATTCATTTATCATATCACTTTGCACATTATATTCTACTCCTTGCAGACTATCTGCAAGAGTGATCAGACTGTTTTCATCCAACAAGGCATAACGATCCACTGAAACGCGGAGAGCTTGCTTTACTGCTCGTACCGCATCGATTGCGCCGCCGCGCTGGAAATACCGGTTTAAGGTATCGTTCTGTAACCCGACGCTGATTTGTGTTTGTGTAGGGATGCCTGCCAGCGATAATACTGCATGCTGCGCGTCAAATCTCATCAGCGTAAAAAACAAAGCATTGTTTTCGGAGCGATCCCTGCCGATCAATAAAACGGAAAGATTGTCCTGAGATTTCGGAAGGTAAGTATCAGAAATGACCGAAGAATGACCACGTTTGTCATTGTTGTCCGGCATCATCATAAAAATGCTGCCGATGGAAATTAATACTATCAACGAGGTAAAAAAAGTTAATAAGAAGATACGATATTTTTTTTTCACAACAGCAAAACCACCTTTCTGCTTTGAGCGACACTGCGATTAATATCATTATGGACAAAATTCAGATTTGATATGCCGAAATATCAACACAAAAGGCAGAAAGAAAAAAATAGCTTTACTTTTTATCGGAATGTACTATAATAGATAATACTGATAAATATCTGCAGGGATAGCAGGAAAGGAGTATTTGCCTGATTGCAATTGCCGTCGGGTAAAGATATAATATATGAATATTTTAGTCATCGGATGCGGTAAAGTGGGCTCGCAGCTTGCATCTATGTTAAGCGAAGAAGGACATGACGTTTCGGTGGTGGATCGGGACGCAAAAAATTTTGAGATGCTGGATGATAGCTTTTCCGGTATGACTACAGTGGGCGTTCCGATCGATCAGGATGTTCTGAAGCAGGCCGGAATTGAAAGCTGTGACGCGGTAGCGGCGGTCAGTCAGGATGATAACATCAATATCATGTGTTCGCAGTTGGCTCGGGAAATTTTCAAGGTGCCGTCTGTACTGGCACGAATCTATGATCCCGCCAGAGAGGATGTATTTTCTCATTTCGGATTGCATACGGTTTGTCCGACGAATTTGACGGTGTCCGCGGTGAAATCGGCGCTGACTGAAAACCAATCCATCCGTACGATCAATTTCGGAGCGCATACGTTGGCTTTTAATTTAATACAGGTACCGGATGAATTGGTGGGAAAGAAGGCAAGCAAGGCATCCGATAAGATTGCGGATAAGGATATTTTCGCTGTGATTCATGACAACTTTGATATTTCCTTAACGATTAAAGAAGACGTAGTATTACAAGAAAATGATATGTTGATTACAGTAGCTGTTATGGATTGAATGCCGGGATAAATCAAGCAATTCTCTTTTGGATATTTAAGCTCGATCCAAAAATGAATCAGTTGAGAAAGGTATGATTATAAATATGAAAGTGGCAGTTGTCGGAGGCGGCAAGGTCGGATATTATTTAGTAAAAACGCTGATGGAACACGGACACGAACCGATGATTATTGAAGAGGATAAAGAAACTTGCAGTTATATTGCAAATGATTTGGATATTCCTACGATCTGTGGTGACGGGACTACAATCGAAGCGTTGGAAAGCGCCGGAGTAGAGGAGTGTGACGCCTTTGTCAGTGTCACCGGTAAGGATGAAGACAATTTAATAGCATGTCAATTGGCAAAAAGAAAGTTTCATGTCAGACGTACCGTTGCAAAAGTGAATAATCCCAAAAATCTTTCGGTGATGATGCAATTGGGCATCGACATTGCAGTGAGCAGCACGGATAATATCGCCAAGCTGATCGAACGGGAAGTAGACACTACGGCAATTAAACAGATCGTCAGTATCAATCAAGGTCAATCTTCTATCAGCGAAATTTTGCTTCCGGATCATTATAAATTGGACGGGAAAACGTTGTCGGAAATCAAGATTCCGAATGATGCCATCGTCATATCTATTATCAGAAACAAAATGACGATTATTCCCAGAGGTAATACCGAACTGAAAAGCAATGATAAAATATTGATTCTTTCCACCAATGAAGCAGTTCATAATTTGAAATCGATCCTGAAATTGCCGGATCAAGTTTCTTTGCGTTAATGGTCTGGAATATTTTTGTTATAAAGGTATTGACAAATGGAAAATAATGTGCTTTAATATTATTAAACCGATGAAGAGGAGATAAAACCGGTTACGAGCTTACAGAGAGTCGGGGAGGCTGGAATCCCGGCAGAAAACGGATCGGACAAATGGACCTCGGAGGGCACGGTGAAAAGCCAAGGCTTAGTATTCGTTGACGTACGCCTACGTTACAGGGCAAGAAATGTGTTGGCATTTCGATGAGGTGGCTGTGATTTTTTATTACGGCAATCAAGGTGGTACCGCAGGAAATTTACGCCTGTCCTTGTTTAAGGACAGGCGTTTTTTGTTTGTGTATGAATGATGTCTTCATCGTATTCCGACGGAATAATAAGAGAGGAGAGTGTTGTTATGAAACTGTTTGCGGCTCACAAAAGCGGAAAATTTCGTAACAATGATTTTGATAAAGCAAGAGAGAAATATTGGCGTCGATGGTCACAACCGGATTTTATATGAATAATATTATATTAACAATATCGCAGAATATTCTGCTTTCAGAAAGGAAAATAAAAAATGAAAAAGATCATTTCTATTATATTAACTGCATTAATGACTGTAATGTTATTTGCCGGATGCGGCGATCAACAAGAAGATACCGGAAAATTCCAAATCGGCATCGTACAGATTGTGGAACATACTTCTTTAAATACAATTCGTGAAACAATGGTGGAAGAACTGACAACGCTTGGAATCGGTGACAAAGTGGAAATCGACTATAAAAACGCAAGCGGTGATCAGAACAATCTGAATACCATTTGCCAAAAATTTGCTTCTGATAAAAAAGATTTGATCGTTGCCATTGCTACTCCGTCCGCACAGGCGGCAGTCAACGCGACAGAAGACATCCCGGTCGTTTTCTCAGCGGTAACCGATCCGGTCGCAGCCGGTCTGCTGTCCGATTTGGAAAAACCGAACGCCAATGCGACCGGTACCTCGGATTATGTTGATGCCGAAAAAATTCTGGATTTGGCGCTGAAAATTACTCCCGACATTAAAACGATCGGTTTTATTTACAGCTCCAGTGAAGCTAATTCCAAAGTTGTTATTGAAAAAGCAAAATCTTATGTTACTTCAAAAGGCTTGAAATATGAGGAAATTGCCGTCACTAACTTGTCGGAAGTACAGCAGGCAGGAATCTCCTTGTCCGGTAAGGTGGACGCCATGTTTGCTCCGATCGATAACACGATCGCATCGGCAATGGATGTGCTTTCCGAGGTTTGCGTGGAAAAGAAAGTTCCGTTCTATGTTTCAGCGGATTCTATGGTGGCAGACGGCGGATTCGCTACCGAAGGAATCGACTATGTTGATTTGGGAAAAGAAACTGCCGCGATTATCAAACAAATCTATGACGGCAAAAAAGTAGGCGACATTCCGGTCGTAATTTTGAAAGATACCAAAACCTATATCAATAAGACGATTGCCGGAAAAATCGGTATCACGATTCCGGCAGATATTGCCAGCAAAGCTGAATTTTTCGAATAAACAAACAGAAAACAGAAAGGCCGGAGGATGATGGGAAATTTCGGGGATATTTTACAAAACGCGACTACGCTGGGATTAATATACGGATTAATGGCGATCGGGCTGTTTATTTCATATCGGATCCTGGATGTTGCTGATTTGACGGTAGACAGCAGCTTTACGCTGGGCGCCGCAACTTCTGCCATTTTCACCATTAACGGTAAGCCGTTGCTTGGCGTGATTATGGCGATTCTGGCAGGAATGTGTGCCGGCTTGGTCACCGCGTTTTTGCAGACCAAGTTAAAAATCAATCCCATCCTTGCGGGTATTTTAACCATGACGGGACTTTATTCCATCAACCTCTGGGTGATGAAAAAAACACCGAATTTATCTTTAATGCGGCTGAAGACGATCTTCACTCCTTTGGAAAATTTAGTCGGAAAGAAATTGGCATATTTTCTCATCAGTTTGTTTCTCGTTGCTTTGGTTTCGGTGCTGATCCTGCTCTTTTTCAAAACTCATATCGGTCTTGCCATTCGCGCGACGGGGGATAACGAGGATATGGTCCGTTCCTCTTCCGTGAATGTGGATGTGATGAAGATGATCGCGCTTGCTTTGGCGAACGGCATTGTGGCGTTAAGCGGTGCGACCTTGGCACAATATCAGCATTCGGCGGACATCGGCATGGGAACCGGTATTGTGATCATGGGATTGGCTTCTTTGGTGATTGGTGAAGTTGTGGTCGGCAGAAAGCATTTGGCGCAGAATTTAATTGCGGTTGTGGTCGGTTCCATTCTGTATCGGATTATCTTTGCACTGGTCATGGAACTGGGTATCTCGGCATCTGACATCAAACTCATGTCTGCTATTATCATGATCCTGTCGATTTCCTATCCGGTGATCGTGCAAAAAGTAAAATATTTGCGTCAAAAGCAACTGGCAAAGAAAATAGATATTACAAATATATGCTGTTCGGGAGAGGGAGGCAATGGAAAGTATGTTGGATCTGATTCAAATAACCAAAATATTTAACAAAGGCACCTTAAACGAAAAGACAGCGTTAGATGACGTCAGTCTACACTTGAATGACGGTGATTTCACTACCATTATCGGAGGAAACGGGGCAGGAAAGTCTACTCTGTTAAATGCGATCGCCGGTTCTTTCACTGTGGATAAGGGAAGAATTTTCTTAGACGGCACCGATATCACCTTTTTGCAGGAGCATAAGCGCGCGAAAAATATCGGTAGACTTTTTCAGGACCCGTTAAAAGGGACAGCGCCAAACATGACGATTGAAGAAAATATGGCGCTGGCATACGGCAGAGGACAAAAAAAGTCGGCAGGTATCGGTATCAGCAAGGCACAGCGCGATTTGTTTCGGGAAAAGTTGAGCGAATTGAATCTAGGGCTGGAAGATCGGATGAAAAGCAAAATGGGGTTATTATCCGGCGGTCAGCGGCAGGCCGTGACGTTATTGATGG
>JAQXIB010000222.1 GCA_029007575.1 Clostridiales bacterium
TAAAACGGTTTATAATGAAATCAAATAAAAGCAGTGGGACGTGCACTCGTATGAAAGAAACTCCGTTATATATACAAATAGCCGAATATGTACGAAACGAAATCGTTTCAGGCCATTATGGAGCAAACGACCAGTTACCAACCGAAATGGAACTGGCAGCAAAATTCAACACCAGTCGACCGACTGTGGTCAAAGCACTGGATAAACTCTTAGGGCAGGGTGTTATCTATAAAATCCAAGGGAAAGGCAGCTTTGTAAACACCAATTATCAGAATACGTTAATGCAAAACCCAAATATCATTTCTCTGGTCATGCCTTTTGCTGACCACAAAAACCCAAGTCGTCTGGATGAGCTTAACATCATAAAAGGAATCGAACAGCAATTGAGTCTCAATAACTACAATTTGATGATACACTACTGCCGCAATACTGCCGCTGATTTCTTTGCCACTATGCGCAAGGTAAAGGAGTCCGTCAGTAAGGGTATTATTGCGTATGTAGCGCAGAATTTGGATGACATCGATGAAATTTATGATATTTTTCTGGACAACCGGCCAATTGTGCTGCTGGATAAATCTATAGTGGGCTTGCAATTGCCGTGTGTCAAGGTTGACAATGTAACCGGCGCTTCCTTGGCTGCAAAACATTTTCTTGACTGCAATTATGATGTTATTTGCTTTTTGTCTGACCTTGATATTTCTATGAATGAATCCATTCGGGAACGTTATCTTGGTTTTCGCAAAGCCATTTCGTTAATAAAAAGCGAGCGAGAATTTGATCATGTTTTTCTTAACGATGATAATAATTCTTTGACTGAAAAAATGATTTTGGAAGCGCTTTCCGGTATTATAAAAAAATATCACGGAAAACGAATTGGCATGCTGTGTGTCAGCGATTATTTTGCATACCGAGTCTATGAAGCTGTATATAAAATGGGACTATCAATACCGGAACAAATCGGTATTATCGGCTTTGATGGTTTAGATATGCCACTTCCTAATCAAAAGCATTTATCGACTATTGAATATGACTTCTTTGGGATCGGTACAAATGCAGCTGATTTGATGTTGGAAATCATCGATAAACAAAACGTAGCTTCCAAGACGATCATTACCGAAGTTAAGTTGCGCCCTGGAGACACGACTGCTTTAAAATAACAACTTAAAGAAATAAAGATAAGTGGAACAGTACCAATATTTACATGGCACTGTAGTTGCCGAAACCTCTGATTGTCAAACGATCAAATACCATCCTTTCATTCCCGTCCCGAAACAGCCGACTGATAGGAGCTATCTTGATAAAGGCTATCTGTTTGACGACGTTCTTTCGGTAAATCCAGCATTCGGTTTTAGGACCTTCAAACCGGGTCATTCACTTTTTTAGGAGAAAATGGCTTTCAAGATGATTTGTTCGAACGGCTATCGCCGTCCCAACCAAGAAAAATGTGAGATTTCGTATTTTTTTGGTTCAGACATTTCTTCATACGAACACAGATTTCGATTTCAAAAGGAAATCGAAATCCAAAGTGTAAGTTTTTCGTCAAAAAGCAATTAAAAGCCTGCTACTTTTCCAATTCATAAACAACGATAGCAAAGTACTTTGCTATCGTTGTTTATGAATTGTTCAGTGAGCATTGAGCAAAATTATGAGCAATAGTTCCATAATCGAATGTGTGGATTGAAAAGTCAAGCACCGTATTGCTTAGCAGATATGCTTTTGCAGTACGGCGCTATTTTTATTTATCCAAAAATGTAACGGTAATCAACATTTTCTTCCATATGTTTTTTCATTTTTTCCAGTGCAGTATAAAATGTCCTCTCCGAAGCCTTGTCGGATTTTCGACTGGCTGAATGGGAAATTTCTTCAAAGGTCATTGGCTTTATTCGGATATACTCGACTTCTCCGTTTTTCAATATTGCTTTTCTCGTAGACCAACAAGAATCGCAAAAACCTAAATGCTTGGCAAGGGTATGCTGTTCACGGTAAGTCAAGCTGTCATACGCCGCATATAAGGAGTTATACAACACAGTGCGATAATACAGCTTGTCTGGCTCAGAAGAATAATCGACTGTAACATCCTCATCGGTTTCCTCTCCGTTCTCATCGTAATCCTTGTAAAAGTCCGCACGGCGCTCGTTTAATATGCCAATCGTAAGGTATTGTTTGACTGTCTTGTATTCCATCCCGACTTCTTCCGCAATTCTTTGTATGGCTTCGTCACTTCCGTTATCACCGCTTTGGTGGTAGATCGCCATAATACGCTTCATCACGGGATAGGTGTCCGGCGTCATTGTTACAACGCCGCTTTGCGCTGTGCGGATATATTCCTCAATACTATCCGAAACATATAGCTTTTGAAATACTGTGAATGGAGCACCTATCATCGGATCATACTTTTGCAAGGCTGTCCATATTCCGAATACCGCCGCCTGTTTCATATCCGCAAAATGCTCAGTCATAGCATACCGCTCACAAGCAGATTGCGCTACTCTATTCAGCATAGGCTC
>JAQXIB010000223.1 GCA_029007575.1 Clostridiales bacterium
GCCACATCGCGGGTGGTAAAGAAATTGTTGAGCGACTTAGACATTTTGCGATTGTCGACGTTGATATAGCCGTTATGCATCCAATAATGCGCAAAGCATTTTCCGGTCGCGCACTCGCTCTGTGCAATTTCATTCTCATGATGCGGGAAAATCAAATCCTGTCCGCCGCAGTGAATGTCGATGGTATCTCCGAGATAATTTTTTGCCATTGCAGAGCATTCGATATGCCATCCGGGGCGTCCTTTTCCCCAAGGAGAATCCCAGAAAGGCTCGCCCGGCTTCGCGTTTTTCCAGAGCGCGAAATCCATCGGATTTTCCTTTTGCTCACTTACGTCGATCCGCGCGCCGGCCTCCAGATCCTCCAGCGGCATATGGGACAGCTTGCCGTACTCTTTAAATTTGGTGGCACGGAAATAGACATCCCCGTTGGACGGATAAGCATAGCCTTTGTCCACCAAGGTCTGCACGATGTCAATGATTTTATCGATGTTTTCGGTCACTTTGGGATGAACGGTCGCCGCCTTGACATTCAAGCCCTTTGCGTCGGTCTGGTACTCTTTGATAAACCGCTCCGATATTTCCAGAGAGGATACGCCCTCCTCATTTGCCTTGCGGATGATCTTGTCGTCTACATCGGTAAAATTCTGACAGAAGGTCACCTTGTAGCCGCGATATTCAAAATAGCGGCGCAGGACGTCAAAGACGCAGATCGGACGTGCGTTTCCGATATGGATATAGTTGTATACGGTGGGACCGCAGGCATACATTTTGACTTCATTGGGCGTCAAGGGTACAAATTCTTCTTTTTGACGGGATAACGTATTAAAGATTTTCATTTCGATTCCATTCCTTTCAGACTTGATTCCACATTTTGCGGGCATGCTTTATTTTGTTCTTCCTGCTGTTCCTGCAGCCGGCTTTCCAAATATTCGATCCGCTGACGCAGTTTACATAATTCCTGGGATACCGGATCGGGAATATGCACCTGATCCATATCATTGCACAGCTTCCTGCCGTCTCGGCGCACGATCCGCGCCGGCACGCCGACCGCAGTACAGTTTTCGGGGATTTCCTCCAGCACGACCGCATTGGCGGCTATTTTGGAATTGTTTCCCACCTTAAACGGGCCCAAAATCTTGGCGCCCGAGCCGACCATCACATTATCTCCGAGGGTAGGATGCCGCTTTCCTTTATCTTTTCCGGTTCCGCCCAAGGTTACTCCCTGATAGATGGTACAATTATCACCGATCTCCGCAGTTTCTCCGATCACCACGCCGGAGCCGTGGTCGATGAGCAACCCTTTGCCGATCGTCGCGCCGGGATGAATCTCAATGCCGGTCAGCCATTTAGCCGTTTGAGACAGCATCCGGGCAATAAAAAAAAGATGATGCTTGAAAAACCAATGCGCAATGCGATACCAAATCACCGCATGTAATCCCGAATAAAGCAAAAGCACTTCCAGTCCGCTCCGTGCCGCGGGGTCGCGTTCTCTAATGGCACGAATATCATACCGCAGCCGATTAAACATACTGCTTTCCTCCTTTAATATATATGATTCTATTCTGTTTCCATTAACGCTGTTTTTAGATTTAATTGCAAAACAGCAAAAATAAAAAGCCTCCGCTTTTGCAGACACAAAAACGAAGGCGGAATAATCCACGGTCCCACTTCAATTTATCACTCGACCGGTCATGATAACGGCAACCACCCCGAATAAAGCTACTGATACTAAAATCTAATTAAACGCTTTCGCTCTATCTGCTCCCAGAGGCACTTCGCAGATGCTCCCGTTAAAGTCCTTTCAGCCGATGAGACTTCTCTCTGACACGCAAGTATATCCGCTACTCTTTCTGTTCTTTGCATTTGTGTTACATTTAGTTGTTTTATTTATTATATGCTGTCCGAGCATTTTTGTCAAGACAATATCACTGAAGATACCTAATGCAAAAATTTCCGTCCGAAAAACCCGCCGACGCTTTTTCGCATATATTAGAGTAAGAGAGAACAAAATCGGCTGTTTTGGATCACAGCCGGAAAGGAGCAAATTCTCCATGAATGCTTTTGAAGTTACTCAAGCAGTCACCCTGACTGCAAACTATATCGCCCAAAACTGCGCTCCGGAGCAAGTCGCCGTCCTCGCCGCCTTTTTCACCCAACTGGGAGACACACTGACGACGATTGACGTGGTCAACGAAGTCTGTGAAATACAAAACAAACAATGTCTACAGCGCACGAAATAATCACACCGAATCGGGAAATGCTAATGCCGAAATCATCTGTAAAAAGGAGGCTGAAGCAAAATGGCAAAAGCCGGAATGCGCAGACCGGATCCGAAAGACCCGCACGAAACCGAAAGCAATCATAAGACACACTTCCCGAAAAACGACGTTCCTCCCGTACCGGAGTTGCAAGGAAAAGCCAAACACACCAAGGAAAAGGCAAAACCCATTACAGAAAAGTAAGCGCAAAAAAGCTGCGGTATCGCAGCTTTTTTTATGCCATCACGACAGCGCAGCTTCCCATTCGCTCTCTCGAAAACCGACTAATACAAAGTTTTCCCCGATCAGAATCGGGCGTTTGACCAGCATACCGTCGGTGGCAAGCAACTCCAACTGTTCCTGCTCGCTCATCTGCGGCAGCTTATCCTTTAACGCCAACGCCTTGTACTTTAAGCCCGAGGTGTTAAAAAACCGTTTTAACGGCAGACCGCTTTTTTGATGCCACTCGCGCAGTTCCTCGACCGTCGGATTTTCCGCCGCAATATGACGGTCGATAAAAACCACTCCATGTTCCGACAGCCATTTTTTTGCTCTCTGGCAGGTCGTGCATTTCGGATATTCCACCAACAAAATACTCATGCAAAATTCTCCTTTCCGTTTTCAGCCTGTTCCCGTGATAAAAAGCTTTTCAACTGCGCATCATGCAGCTTGGCTTGCTGATAGCCCTGTTCGTAAAGCGCCTCCAGCTTTTCACGGGAATTGTCAAACCGTCCCAATGTGACCTTCTGCGCGGGTGCGATGACCAATGCCGTACCGTCCCGTTCCAGTTCCCGCAAATAAGCCAGCGTGTCATTATATACCCCATGACGATGATCCAGCGCCGCGATCATGTTGGGATAATCTTTTAATATATGCCGATAGATAGACCGCATCTTTTCGGGAGATTTCACATAATTGCGATCTCGGGTCAAGACGACAATCACCTTGTCACAGCCGTCCTCCAACGCTTTTTTGACAGGAATCGGGTCGGTGGTTCCGCCGTCCAGATATTTTCCGCCCCGAAAAGAGACGATCGGAGAAAACACCGGAATCGAGGAGGAAGCACGTAGCACAGTGCTGTCATGCCGGATTGCCTCTTTGGAAAAATAGGCAGGCTTTCCGGTTTCCACATCGGATACTCCGGTCACGAATGCAATCGGTGAAGCCGCAAAGGCGTCGTAATCGAACAAATCCAGCTTATTCGGAATATCTTTGAAAATAAAATCCATCCCGAACATTGATTTTTGCCGGAACAAATTCTGCACACTGACATATCGTTTATCTCCGGCGTATTCGATATTGATCCGCTTATTTCTGCCGCGCTGCCCCGAAACAAAGGACACCCCGTTGCAGGCTCCGGCAGAAACGCCGATGCAGTAATCCGGCTGCGCCTTGATATCCATTAAATAGTCGAGAACGCCGGCAGTAAACAATCCGCGCATACCACCGCCTTCCAACACCAAACCGATTTTCAAAGAGAACATCCTTTCTGTTTATTTTATGAGTTTTACGGACAAATCATACCTGTTGTCAACGACAGTTTCAACTTATCCGTCTTGGAAGCTGCCTGCGACAGCTTTCCTGCACGATTATTACCCGTGTGGTAAGTTGAAACGATGCCGCTTCTGCGGCAGGAAGTCTTGCTCTTTGACCGACAGTTTCAACTTATCCGTCTTGGAAGCTGCCTGCGACAGCTTTCCTGCACGATTATTAC
>JAQXIB010000224.1 GCA_029007575.1 Clostridiales bacterium
TATGGGAGCAAAAAGTGTTATTATAAAAGTCGGAAAAGACGGCGCGTTTATCCATGAAGAAAACGGAGACGAATATACACTGCCGACCTATCTCCAATATAAACCGGTCGACACCACCGGAGCAGGCGATTCTTTCTGCGCGGGCTTTATTGCGGGGCTTGCACAAGGATGGGATTATCGGGAATCCGGACGTTTTGCCAATGCGGTCGGTACCCACTGTATTATGGAAATCGGTGCGTCTACCGGAATTGTGCCGATTCCTCAAATCCTGAAATTTATGGAAGAAAATCCACTTTAATGCATAGAAAGGAATGATCGTGATGAAAAAAGAAGTATATGAGAAATGCCGTCAGCGTGCGTTGGAGTTCTATGAAAAAGCACATATCGTTTTAACCGAAAAGGAAAAAGAAAATCTGGAAGTAGCGGATTTCGGATTGAATGACGTGGATGCTACCGGTCTGGAGATCGTTACATATGTGAACACCGAAAAATGCTGCGCAAAGGAAATGGTGTTGTTTCCGCATCAGACCTGTCCGGAGCATCGTCACAAACCGCTCGGTGATTATCCGGGAAAGGAAGAAACCTTCCGAGTTCGTTACGGAACCGTGTATCTGTATGTAGAGGGTGAGCCGGTTGCCAATCCGGCAGTACAGCCGCCGGCAGGAAGCAAGGAATTTTATACTGTATGGCATGAAATCATTCTGCATCCGGGTGAGCAATACACCTTGTATCCGAACACAAAGCATTGGTTCCAATCCGGCAGCGAAGGCGCTGTGGTATCTGAATTCAGCACCAAAAGCTATGATGAATATGATATTTTTACCGACCCGAATATTCAAAGAATTCCGGAAGTAGAAGAATAATCGTCATCAAGGAATTTCGCACCTCATTAAGAAAAGGAATGATAAAAACATGTTAGTAAATTTAAACGATGTCCTGCAGGACGCGAAAAAGGGAAAATACGCGGTCGGTTTGTTCAATACAGTGAACTTGGAGATGGCGAAAGGCGTTCTCGGCGCGGCAGAGGAACTCCATTCTCCGGTCATTATCGGAACGGCAGAAGTATTGACCTGCTATTCTACGATTGATGAGCTTGCTTATTTCCTGATCCCGATGGCGAAAAAAGCAAAGGTTCCGGTCGTACTGCACTTTGACCACGGCTATACCGAGGATTTGATCAAAAAAGCGATCCGTTACGGCTTTACTTCGGTTATGTATGACTGCTCGACGATGTCCTTCGAGGACAATATCGCAGCCGTGGCACGGATGGTAAAGTATTGCCACCTGCGTAATGTAACGGTTGAGGGCGAGTTAGGACACGTGGGCGCCAACGAAGGCGGCTCGGCAGAAGGAAATGATACCGGTTCTATTTATACCGACCCGTTTGAGGCACAGACTTATGCAGAGCGCACCGGAGTAGACGCATTGGCGATTGCGGTCGGTACGGCGCATGGCGCGTACAAGAGCAAACCGAAACTGGATTTTGAGCGGATGACTACCATCTCGAATATCGTCAAGGCGCCATTGGTACTGCATGGTGGCTCCGGTTTGTCCGACGAGGATTTCCGGAACTCGATCGCGCACGGTATCTCCAAGGTAAATATCTTTACCGATATCAATGCGGCGAGCGCACAAGCGGCAGCGGCAACCTATATGGTAAACACCGGCATGACCGATATGATGCCGAAAATCATTCAGGCAATCAAGGAGTCCGCAATGGAAAAGATGCGGATATTCGGCAGCGTCAACCACGGTTGATCTTAACAGGAACATTCAAATGTTTATCGGCTCTCCGAACCCAATTCATGTTGGTTTCGGAGAGCTTTTTATGCTGCTCAGCGAAAAAATGTCAAAATACTGACATTGGGTACAAAATAACCGTCATTTTGTTGTATCGAAATGACGGTTATTCATTGGTGGAGATAAGGGGATTCGAACCCCTGACCTTCTGCATGCGAAGCAGACGCGCTCCCAACTGCGCTATACCCCCAAATGGTGAGTTTCAAAATGTCTGTGATAAATTATACCACTTTATTTTTCATTTGTCCAGTGCATTTTCAATAATTTCTCTTTTTACCAATAAAAACTAATAAAAAAGTTGCGGAGTTTATTGTTTTTTTCTTGACAAGGAGAAGCAATAGCGGTAAGATAATATTGGCAGGTAGGAGCAACTAACCAACTGCTTCGGAAGATAGAAGTTTGAAGGGAATGGTCATAACGATGACACTTGATCTTTTAGAGCCCGGCCAAAGCGGGATTATTGCGACCATCGGCGGAGAAGGCGCTCTGCGCCGGCGGTTGCTGGATATGGGACTGACGCCGAACACCAAGGTGACGGTGCGAAAGGTGGCGCCGATGGGCGATCCGATCGAATTGTATCTGCGCGGATATGTGCTGACACTGCGAAAGGATGATGCTGTTAAAATCACACTGAAAGAGGAGAATCAGGGCTGATGGGATATTTATTGGCACTTGCCGGAAATCAGAACTGCGGCAAGACGACCTTGTTTAATTGTTTAACCGGAAGCAATCAGCATGTCGGTAACTTTCCGGGCGTTACGGTAGAAAAAAAAGAAGGAAGACTGCTGAAACAAAAGGACATGTTGTTGGTGGATCTGCCCGGCATTTACTCGTTGTCTCCTTATACTTCGGAGGAGGTCGTAACGCGGGATTTTATTTTGAAAGAAAATCCGAACGCGATTATTAACATTGTGGACGCTACTAATATTGAGCGCAATTTGTATTTAACGCTTCAACTGATGGAATTGGAAATTCCGATGGTCATTGCGCTGAATATGATGGATGAAGTGCGGGCGAGCGGGAATAGTATCGATGTAGGACGGTTATCGGAGCATCTGGGAGTAACGGTAGTACCGATATCCGCCGGAAAGAATGAAGGAATTGCCGATTTGAGCGAGGCGGTAGTCAAACTCGTGAAGGAGGGAACGCCGCCCAAGAAATTGGATTTTTGCAGCGGAGAACTGCACCGTACCATTCATTCCATTGCACATATCGTGGAGGATCACGCGCAGCGAGCGGGATATCCGCCCCGATTTGCGGCAACTAAGATGGTGGAAGGCGACGAGCCGATGAAGAACGCGCTCCAATTGAGTGATCAGGAGCTGCACGTGATCGATCATCTGGTCGCGGATATGGAAGAGGTGCTTGGAACCGACCGGGAAGCGGCACTGGCGGATATGCGTTATAATTATATCGAAAAAATATCCGCGGACTGTGTGTTTAAACATCAGGAAACAAAAGAACAAATACGTTCTGAAAAAATCGATAAGGTTTTGACCCACAAGTATTTCGGTATCCCGATTTTTTTGGGGATTATGGTCACGATTTTCTGGCTGACCTTTTCGGTATTAGGGGCGCCGTTACAGCAATTGCTGGAAAGCGGGATTTCCTTTGTGACTGACGCGACCTCAAGTCTGCTGCAGCAAATCGGCGTCAGTGAGTGGCTGCATTCCCTGATTATTGACGGTGTTTTTGCCGGCGTGGGAAGCGTATTGTCTTTCCTGCCGATCATCGTGCTGTTGTTTTTCTTTTTGTCTTTGCTGGAGGACAGCGGTTATATGGCGCGTGTTGCGTTTGTCATGGATAAGCTGCTGCGGAAAATCGGGCTGTCAGGACGTTCCTTTGTACCGATGCTGATCGGGTTCGGATGCAGTGTGCCGGCCATCATGTCGACGAGAACGCTTTCCAGCGAGCGAGACCGTAAAATGACCATCGTACTCACACCGTTTATGTCTTGCAGTGCGAAATTGCCGATTTACGGCATGATCACGCTGGCTTTTTTCCCTCATCACGGCGGTCTTGTCATGAGCAGCTTATATATCCTAGGCATTCTTGTTGCGATTTTATCGGGACTGCTGCTCAAAAGCACCGTGTTCAAGGGCAATCCCGTTCCGTTTGTTATGGAGCTTCCCGCATATCGTATGCCGTCGGCACGCAGTGTGGTATTACATATGTGGGAAAAGGGAAAGGACTTCGTCCAC
>JAQXIB010000225.1 GCA_029007575.1 Clostridiales bacterium
AGGTAGACTTCGCACAGATCGCCCGTATGGCTTCGGGCGCTTCAGGCGCCGAGCTTGCCAATATTGTCAATGAAGCAGCACTACGCGCTGTTCGTGCGGGCAGAAAAGAAGCTTCCCAGGCTGATCTGGAAGAAAGTATAGAAATTGTCATTGCCGGATATCAGAAAAAGAATGCGATCATGACCGATAAAGAAAAAATGATCGTAGCTTATCATGAGATCGGTCACGCGCTGGTGGCAGCGAAGCAGACCAATTCTGCACCGGTACAGAAAATTACGATCGTGCCGCGTACCTCGGGCGCTCTCGGCTACACCATGCAGGTGGAAGAAGGCAACCACTACCTGATGAGCAAGGAGGAAATCGAAAACAAGATAGCCACCTTTACCGGCGGACGTGCGGCAGAAGAAGTGGCAGTCGGTTCGGTTACAACAGGAGCCTCCAACGATATTGAGCAGGCGACCAAGCTTGCAAGAGCCATGATAACCCAATATGGAATGAGTGAGGATTTTGATATGGTGGCGCTCGAAACGGTTACCAATCAATATTTGGGCGGAGACGCTTCTCTTGCCTGTTCTGCCGAAACACAGACCGAAATCGACCGTCAAGTCGTGGCACTGGTGAAAAAACAGCATGAAAAAGCAAAGCAGATCATTACCGAAAACAAAGCAAAACTGGATCAGCTTGCTCAGTATCTATATCAAAACGAAACCATTACCGGCGAGGAGTTTATGAGCATACTCAACGCATAAAACCACATCCGTTGTAGTTTTTTGCCGATGCCGACGATGCGCACAAGTCATGCCCCCCGGCTTTGCCGGGGGACATGACTATATTCTATACCAAAGAATTTATGATTATTTGCAAACCAATTCTCCGTTTACAACATCAACGGTTAGGGTAGAGCCGGTATTCAGATCTCCACGCAGAATCGTACGGGCGATCAGCGTTTCCACGCTCGATTGCAGGTAACGACGCAGCGGTCTTGCTCCGTATAGCGGATCATAACCACGGTCAATGATGAGAGCTTTGGCTTCAGGGGTGATGACAAGGTTCAGCGAACGGTCGGTAAGACGTGCGCGCAGGGCATTGGTCATAATATCAATGATACCCGTGAGATTTTCCTTGGTCAACGGACGGAACATGATGATCTCGTCCAAACGATTGAGAAACTCAGGACGGAACGAACGGTGCAGCTCCGCCATGACGGAATCTTTGGCACTTTCAGAAATACTGCCATCTGCCTCAATACCGTCCAGCAGATACTGACTACCGAGATTGGAAGTCAAAATGATAATGGTATTCTTGAAATCTACGGTGCGTCCCTGCGAATCGGTGATTCTGCCGTCATCCAAAATTTGCAATAAAATATTGAATACATCAGGATGTGCCTTTTCGATCTCATCAAACAGCACAACGCTATACGGCTTGCGGCGAACCGCTTCGGTCAGTTGTCCTCCTTCGTCATATCCGACATATCCGGGAGGCGCCCCGATCAGACGGGACACCGAGAATTTTTCCATATACTCGGTCATGTCGATACGGACGATATTATGCTCGTCGTCAAACAGACATTCGGCAAGAGATTTGGCAAGCTCGGTTTTTCCGACGCCGGTAGGACCTAAGAATAGGAACGAGCCAATCGGACGATTGGGATCCGCGATACCGGCACGAGAGCGAAGAATCGCTTCGGTAACCTTTTGCACAGCCTCATCCTGCCCGACAACACGTTTGTGCAGATAACTGTCAAGATTCAACAGCTTTTCCCGTTCTCCCTCCATCAAACGAGCCACCGGAATACCGGTCCAGCGCGCCACGATACTGGAGATTTCTTCTTCGGTTACGGTGTCATGCACCATCGTATTCTGCTTTGACTCTTCGGAAGTCTTTTCCGCCTCCTGCAGCTGCTTTTCCAGCGCAGGCAGGTCGGAATAACGAAGCTTTGCCGCTTTCTCGTATTCGTAGTTGAGCTGTGCGTTTTCAATCTCCGCATGCATCCGTTCGATTCGGGCTTTCAGCTCTTTTACGTTGTCGACGTCTTTTTTTTCTTTTTCCCAGAGAGCCTTTTGTGCGTTAAAGCTATCTTTCAGATTTGCAAGCTCTTCACGCAGCTTTTCCAGCCGATCACGACTGAGCTGGTCTTCTTCTTTTTTCAGCGCCATTTCTTCAATTTCGAGCTGCATGATTTTACGGCGCACGCCATCCAGCTCCTCTGGCATGGAATCGATCTCGGTGCGCACCTGTGCGCAGGCCTCATCCACAAGGTCGATGGCTTTATCGGGAAGAAAACGATCGCTGATATACCGATCCGAAAGGGTAGCAGCCGCCACTAACGCATTATCGTGAATGCGCACGCCGTGATACACTTCATAACGTTCCTTTAAGCCTCTGAGTATGGAAATGGTGTCCTCCACCGTGGGCTCATCCACCTGTACAGGCTGAAAACGACGTTCCAACGCCGCGTCTTTTTCAATGTATTTCCGGTATTCATCCAACGTTGTTGCGCCGATGCAATGAAGTTCCCCTCTGGCGAGCATCGGCTTTAACAAGTTGCCGGCATCCATGCTGCCTTCCGTTTTTCCGGCTCCTACTATGGTGTGCAATTCATCGATAAATAACAGAATCTTGCCTTCACTGCGTCGGATTTCCTCCAGTACGGCTTTCAGCCGTTCCTCAAATTCTCCGCGGTATTTGGCGCCTGCGATCAAAGCGCCCATATCTAATGAAAAAATGGTTTTATCTTTGAGACCTTCGGGAACGTCTCCTCTGACGATACGCTGTGCAAGTCCCTCGGCAATGGCGGTTTTACCGACGCCGGGCTCACCGATCAATACAGGATTATTCTTGGTTTTACGGGACAAAATACGAATCACATTACGAATCTCGGTATCTCGGCCGATCACCGGATCCAATTCGTTTTTTCTTGCACGCTCTACCAAATCAGTGCCGTATTTGCCGAGCGCATCATAAGTGTCTTCCGGATTATCACCGGTAACCGGCGCACTTTTCACTTTGGAAAGTTCTTTCAGAAAAGCGCTTTTTGTGATGCCGTGTTCCGAAAAGATTTTCTTGACGGCAGAGGTGGCGGCGGAAAAAATCCCCAGCATCAGATGCTCTACCGAAATGTACTCATCACCCATCGATTTTGCTTGCTTTTGCGCCTCTGAGATCACCTGTTCCATTTCCTTGGAAAGATAAACATCGCTTTCATTGCTGAGTGTCGGAAGCTGTGAAACAGCAGTATCCAGCTCTGATAATAACGCATTGCTGTCCGCACCCATTTTGCCGAGCAGTGACGGGATCAAGCCACCGTCCTGGTCAATCAATGCATATAGTAAATGCTCCGGCATAATAGACGGATTGCGATTTTCCTGTGCCATTGACTGTGCGGTTTGTATTGCCTCTAAACTTTTCTGTGTAAATTGTTTCGCGTTCATAAACAACCCTCCTGATTAAATACGGATATCAGCAGTATTTAAATAATTATAATAAGCAATTTCAACGCTGTGGGCATCTGCTTTCCCACATAGATAATCCTTCATCTGTTTATCAAACAGCTTGATATAGTCGGAAATTGCCTGTGCCAACTCGGCAGTGTTGCAATCACGGTCGGGTACCGAGATACTGCGTACAAATTTTCCGTCATATAACGCATACTCAGTCCCCGCTCGAGTAATCGTAGCCAAATGCGCATCTTCGATCTGTTTCCATAAGCGGAAAAAAGAGGTCATCGCATTGATCAACGTCTGTGACTGTGTGCGGAACAACACGCTCAGTCTGCCGATTGCGTCTTCGGTGCCGCGATATAACTCCACCTCATATTTTACGGTAGGCCGGTATTTATATTCCAACGAGCTTTTCAACGACATGCTCTGCGAATTTGGTGCGAAAAACGGCACGATTTCCCGGGATGGCAGCATAAGCTGTTCAATTGCGGACAGCACGTCGCTGATGCGGCGCTCCGGCGTCGTATAATTGACATATTCGGCTAAAATCTGATTGATCAAATTAGAGCGTGAAGTCCCGGACTTATGTGCAAGTATATCGATTTCCCGTACCACATCCTCATTCAGCATTAAACTGTATAATGTTTTTCCCAATGATATCATTCCTTTCCGGTTCGTCCGCGCATACAAGGTTATTTTATATATACCGCGCAGGCTAAAATCATTTTTAAGCTTACAAAAGTATTATAACGCCAAAGCAAACATTTGTCAATGATTTTATATAATTTTTCTTTCAAATTATATTTATAGAATTAAAAAATATATTGCCGTTTCATATAAATAATAGAACGATTAGAAAACGTTAAACGTCTCCGTAAATAATGCTTTGCTATCGTTGTTTATGAATGGTACAGTGAGCATTAAGTAATATCTGCTGAAAAAGGAGAAAATTTCCATGAGAATTTATGAGAACCCCCAAGCAACCCATGAAAACAGATGTCTTCCTCGGTGTTACTATATTCCCGCGGGATCATCTGAATATACGTTATTAAACGGCATCTGGAATTTCGCCTATTTTGAACGTGACATCGATGCTCCCGAAGTCATTTCGGACTGGGATCAGATTCCCGTTCCTTCTTGCTGGCAGTTATATGGATATGATATCGGAATACAGCACAAATGCGCTGTTTCTTGCTACGCATACGGATGAGTTGGTAAAAGACGGAAAGATACATCTGCGCATTGACTACAAAAACTCCGGAATCGGATCCAATTCCTGCGAACCGGAATTGCCTCGAAAATATCAGCTAAACGAAAAACAGATTGATTTTTCTTTTTCTGTTTTACCGATTTAACCAGCAGGGAAGGAACGCGCATATCAACAAGCCGGACGAAAAAACCGATCGTTCTGCCCGGATAATGGGCGATACCATCAACTATGTATTACTTTTGACTTCTCATGTTTTTTCTTCCTTGCCTACTTTGTCGTAAAAGAAGGTCATTGACGAATATGTATACGCCCATAAAAGAGGCTGTCGCAAGTGAAACATCACAAGCGGCAGCCCTTTTCTTATTTTTTTTCTTTTTCAGGTAACACTCTTGTAAAACATACCGTGAACTTGGTACCTGTTTCGGGAGCGCTTTCCGCCGAGATCGTACCTGCATGATTCTCGGTGATGCTTTTGGCAATTGCCAATCCCAAGCCAAAGCCGCCTTCTCGCACTCTTGCCTTATCCGAACGATAAAACCGCTCAAAAATATGCGGTAATTCTTCCTTCGGAATAACGGCGCCGGTATTGCGCACACAAAGCAAAACATTGTTTTGCTGGCTAAACAGCCGCAAAAATACCTGTCCGTGTTGCCCGGCATACTTACAGCCGTTATCCAAAAAAATATGGATCAACTGCTTTAATTGGGTCACGTCGCCTTTGATATACAGCTCCGGCTGAATATCCGAATCCAGCTCGATCTGCTTTTCATAAGCGATCGGTTCAAACTGCAATAAAACGCTCCAAACAAGCTCGCTGAAGTTCACCGAGGTTTGAATAACAGGAAGCTGTCCGGCATCGCCCTGTGCCAAAAAAAGCATGTTGTCGATCAGCTTCCGCATATGCTCTGCTTCCTCGCCGGTGCTGTCCAGCCATTTTTTTTGATTAGCTATGGTGTCGTTGATATGGGAAAGCAGAATGTTGTTGTTTGCTAAAATTACCGTCAGCGGCGTTTTCAACTCATGGGATGCGTCGGCAACAAACTGCTGCTGCTGTTTCCATGCCTTTTCGACCGGACGCACCGCAAGCTTGGACAAAAACAAGCTGATAAAGAAGATCGCAATCATACTGCATCCGCCAATGAGTAAAGAGGTGAAAATGAGCTGTCTGAGTGAACTGTATAAATATTCGGAATCCGCAAATGCAATTTTCGTACCGCCGAAAAAAGAGCGCTTCTGATAAAAAAGAGAATAGTCTGTTAAACTTCCGCTTTCCGCTATTGCTTCAAAAGCCGCCAAAGCTGCTTTTGAAAGCAGATTCTCAGAAAGGAACGCATTGTTTTGGGAAAACTGCCTTATGACTCCGTTATCATCCACGATGACAGTGCAAACAGCGATCAAGTTTTGTTTGGGAAAATTATCCTTTTTTCCGTCCGCAAGCGGAGGCTCCGGTTTTTCTCCGCGCTGTTCCGTCGCCAGCTGGAGCGAATGATAAATGTCGGATTTCAACGACTGATATGAAGTAATGCAAACAGCCGCAAACACCGCGATCAGCACAACCCCGACAAATGCCATATTGATCAAAACAATTTTTTTCCTCAGCCGTTTTAACATCCTGTATTCACCTCAAGATGATATCCGATTTTCCGAAGCACCGCAATGCCTACCCGAGAACCTAAAAAATATAATTTTTTTCTCAAAAAAGAAATATATGCCTCGACATTGTTATCCTCCGCCCCTGACTCATAGCCCCAAACTTTGACAATCAGTGTTTCTTTTGTGGTAACCTGCGGCGAATTTGCCATTAACAGCTTCAAAATTTCAAATTCTTTAAAGTTTAAATGAACCGATTTTAGGCCGCATTTCAAATCACAGGTAGAAAGGTTTAAAGTCAAATCCTCAAAAGACATTTCATCCAAAACCACTTCGCCCTGTCGCCTGGTCATGGCTCGCAGTCGGGCAAGCAGTTCTTCCGGTGCAAATGGCTTGGTCATATAATCATCGGCGCCGCTGTCTAATCCCGTCACTTTGTCCGGAATGGCGTCTTTCGCAGTCAGCATTAAAATCGGCGTTTGATTTTTCTGACGGCGCAGCTCCGCGGCAATTTCAAAACCGTTCTTTTTCGGAAGCATCACATCCAAGATCATCGCATCATAAATACCGCTCAGGGCATAATCCAAACCATCCTGTCCGTCATGAGCCACATCAACCATATATCTGTTTTCCAGCAATATCTGCGCCAACGCATCGGCAAGCCGTGTTTCATCTTCCACAACTAATATTCTCATAAACATGCCTTTCCGTATGAAACCATCGTTTCAAAAACGTCCATATTCATCATCATCAATATTATACCGAATGTTGTATAGCCATTGCAATCATTTTATGGCAAAAAGCTGAAATAAAACTGAAATAATTTTTTCAGTCATTTTTAAGCTTTTTCCTTTATGATAAAGCTGTCGATAGAGCCAACAGGTAGCTCATCAATGATGAGCTGCTAACATAAACCCAAAGGAGTGTTCTTTATATGGCTGCATATCAATCCGTATTCCGCAGGATTGAAAAAAAGTATCTGTTAACCCGCCAACAGTATGAGAAACTGCGGCATCAGATCGATTCTATGACAGCACCGGATAAATTTGAAAAAAGCACCATCTGTAATATTTATTTCGATACACCCAATTATCAGCTGATCCGTCGTTCTCTGGAAAAACCGATATTTAAAGAAAAACTGCGGTTGCGAAGCTATGGCGTTCCTTCCGCCGACAGCAATGTTTTTGTGGAACTCAAGCGTAAGTGTAAGGGTATTGTTTACAAACGGCGCGCCGGTATGACTTACTCGGAAGCAACACATTATTTGAAAGATGGCACGCGTCCGCACGCGAACCCCCAAATCATCAATGAAATCAATTGGTTTATTCATTTTTATCAAGAGCTTCAACCGGCTATGTTTATCTCTTATGAGCGCGTTGCGCGGGTAGGAAAGGAAAATCCTAATCTGCGGATCACTTTTGACAGCAACATTTTATGGAGAACGGAAAAATTGTCCCTGGAGCAAGGCATATGGGGTACTCCGCTCTTACAACCGGATGAATATTTGATGGAGATCAAAATTCCGGGTGCTATGCCGCTATGGCTTTCAAGAGCGTTAAATGAGTTGAATATTTTTCCGACATCCTATTCCAAATACGGCAACGCCTATAAATTATTGTTCCATTCTGAGCGCAACAAAGGAGGAGTCAAAAGTGCTTGACCAAATCTTTCAATCTATTTTATCCTCTCCGATCACGGCGGGAACCTTTTTTATTTGTACAATCGTATCATTGCTTTTAGGACTCGTCATCGCCGCGGCGCATATGTTCCGTAATCACTACACCAAAAGTTTTGTGATTACCCTTGCCATTTTGCCGGCCATTGTTCAAATTGTGATCATGCTGGTGAACGGCAATCTCGGCACCGGCGTAGCGGTAATGGGTGCGTTCAGCTTAGTTCGTTTTCGTTCTGTTCCGGGAACGGCAAGAGAAATCGGCAGTATTTTCTTGGCGATGGCAGTCGGGCTCGGTACGGGAATGGGATATATCGGCATTTCCATCTGTATCACCATCATTCTGTGTGCCGTTAATATGCTCTATTCCGTTATTCGTTTCGGAGAAACCAAAAAAGCTACTAAGGAACTAAAGATAACCATCCCGGAAAATCTGGATTATAACGGTGTTTTCGATGATTTATTTGAAATGTATACCTCAAAATCCGAAATGTTCC
>JAQXIB010000226.1 GCA_029007575.1 Clostridiales bacterium
AGCAGTCAGTCAGCTTTCACAATGGCCGGTACAAATCAAGCTTGTTCCCGTCAATGCCCCTTACTTTCAAAACGCCAATCTGCTTGTGGCCGCAGACTGTACTGCATACGCTTATGGAGATTTTCACAGCAGATTCATCAAAAACAAAATTACACTTATCGGTTGTCCGAAACTGGATGAAGAAGACTATGCCGAAAAATTGACGGCAATTTTAACAAATAATGAAATCAAAAGTGTAACCGTTGTCCGGATGGAAGCGCCGTGCTGTGGAGGAATTGAAAATGCGGTCAAACGTGCTTTACAAGCAAGCGGCAAATTGATTCCTTGGCAGGTGGTAACCATCTCGACCGACGGAAAAATTTTGGAATAGCAAACAGGCGTTGATCCTTGCAATCCATTTCCGCTCAAAAACGTTGCAGTTCAAACAAAAAACAGACAACCCGGCAGATTTCAAGAAAACTACGGGTTGTCTGTTTTTTAAATCAGCTGTTCACAATTACGACTCTCTTTTTTATTTTGCCAGAGGCTGCCCATCTTTAGCAGGCAACTTATCCACAGCAATTAAAATGATGTCGATCAAAGACCAAATTCCGAAGCCACCGCAGGTAATCAATTTTAAAATTCCCAATCCGATGTAACCAAGATAAAAACGGTCTACACCAATGGAGCCCAAGAAAATGGCTAACAACAAAGCTGTTACTTTCTTTTTCATAGCATTTTCTCCTTTCTGTCTTATCATTTATAATAATGCAAAGCACATTATATATTGTTGCTAATATGTATATAACAATGATATTCTTAATCAATTCATGCTTATATTATATTAAAAATCAATGACATTGTCAATAGAATATGGATGAAATCATAAATATTTTTCGGATGTGTATTGCCATCTTATGACAATTCAGTTATAATAACTCTAGAATATGTATATTTCATTGAACAGTGTTTTACCCGCTTTCTCCTCTGCCAAAATACTGCCGACGTTCTTTGACGGCAAGGAAAAAACGCCGTCAGTTGACAAATGGCATATTTATTTTATCCGGAAAGGATTGGAATATCAGCATGAAAGACAGTCCCAAAGGACTCCGAATATTTTTAACAATCATCAACATCGTAATTATCTTTTTTTGTACCGCTTGTACCTTACTAATGCTGTTTTCAGTGTTGTTTCAGCATTATGCAAAACAGGACAAGCTGATATTCGGTCACCATCTTTATATTAATACCAATAATAATTTAAAGCCGGTTATGAATGAAAATGATATCATCATTGTGAAACCGACTTCCATTACTGCGATTAAATTAGGTGATTTTCTATGTTACTACCCTGCTTCCTCTGACGAACAGGAAGTACAATTCGGAAAAATTGAAGAAATCAACACAAATGAAATCTCTTTAAGCGACAAAGCAGGTCACAATACCGTTCTTTCTATCAGCGATATCGTCGTGGTCGGAAAAGCAACCACGAAAATCAGTCAGCTCGGCAAAGCGGTACTGTTTTTTCAGTCCGCAAGCAACCGAATATCCTTTTATCTTTCTGTTGGTGCGATCACCCTATTATTATTGGCAATCACCTTCCTGTTACATATCAAAATCAAATCCCGTCAGGAACAACTTGAAATCGAAAGGCAGGCAATGCAGTCCGACAGCAAAACTTTTTCGTACACTCTGGATGACCTGCTGGAAGTAGAGGATGCCATCTCTTTTGAAAAGGCGCCCAAGCCCAGAACAGAAGAAGATGTATTATTCAAGCGATAAATTCGGAACATATAGCTTTCGTATCACAGCGAAAGCTATATTTATATCACCCGATTATTTTCATTTTCAAATGGTAAATAATAGGATTTTGTGTTATAATAACCTTGGAACGTGACCGAAATCAAAGATTTCGCATCTAACTTCCAGCCGAGCAGGGCTTTGCACGGTTTCGGCTCTGCCGAAATGCCGCCGGTCATCTTTGGCGGCAAGGGCGAAGCAAAACACCGACCGCTTTCAAGCGGCGGTGTTAATAACCTTGGAATACACGAAATCGAAGATTCGAATCTCGCTTCCAGCCGAGCGGGGCTTTGCACGGTTTCGGCACGCTGAACACGTTTTTTACTGCTTTACTTTATACTATAACATCCCATCAGAGATGAATAATAAAAAGGAATGATCACCGGATATGGAATACTCTGTCGCTCAAAAACGGATCGAAACGTTAAAAACGCAAATCAATTATCACAACAATCGTTATTATAATATGGATGATCCGGAAATTTCCGATTACGAATACGATATGCTGATGAATGAACTCAAGCAGTTGGAAAAAGATTTTCCGGAATTGATCACGCCGGATTCCCCGACCCAGCGAGTCGGAGGGCAGGCACTGCTAAACCTGTTTGAAAAGGTGACGCACACTGTGCAGATGGGAAGCCTGCAGGATGTTTTCGACCAATCGGAGCTGATCGGCTTTGCACAGCGCTGTCATGAAAAAATCACCCAACCCGAATTTGTCGTGGAGCCCAAAATAGACGGGCTGTCGGTGTCGTTGGAATATCGTGACGGTGTCTTAGTGCGAGGATCGACACGAGGCGACGGATTTATTGGCGAAGATGTCACTGCTAATATTCTGACAATCCGCTCCATCCCGCATAAGCTGCCCCAAGCCATCCCTTTTTTAGAGGTGCGCGGAGAAGTCTATATGCCGAAAAGCAGCTTTCTGGAGCTGGTGGAAAAGCAGGAGCTGAACGATGAGCAGCCTTTTAAAAACCCCAGAAACGCCGCCGCCGGATCGCTGCGCCAGAAAGACCCCAAAATCACCGCACAGCGGAAATTGGATATTTTTATCTTTAATATCCAGCAAATAGAGGGAGTTACTCTGACTTCTCACAAACAATCATTGGATTTCCTGAAAGAGATGGGACTTCCGGTGATCCCATCCTATCGTACTTTTACCGATATTCATGATGCGTTGGCGGAAATAGATGCCATTGGGGAAAACCGCAATGCCTACGCTTTCGACATCGACGGCGCCGTGATCAAAATAAACAGCTTTGCCGACCGGGAACTGCTCGGCAGCACCGCCAAATTCCCCAAATGGGCAGTTGCGTTTAAATATCCGCCCGAGGAAAAAGAAACCACCCTATTAAATATCGAGATCAACGTTGGCCGCACCGGCGCTCTGACCCCTACTGCGGTGTTCGAGCCAATCATATTGGCAGGAACGACCGTCAGCCGTGCGGTCCTTCATAATCAAGATTTCATTGATGAAAAAGGTATCCGCATCGGCGATCGAATCCTCGTGCGGAAAGCGGGCGAAATCATCCCCGAAGTCGTCGCCTCACTTAGCCATGCGCCTAACAGCGTTCCCTACCATATTCCGGATATCTGCCCCTCCTGCGGCAGCGTTGTTGTAAAATCGGCGGATGAAGCCGTATTTCGCTGTACCAATCCGGAATGCCCGGCTACCCTGCTGAGAAATATCATTCATTTTGCTTCCAGACAGGCAATGAATATTGACGGATTGGGTCCTGCTGTGGTAAAATTATTAGTTGAAAACAATCACATTGCTTCTTCGGCAGATTTGTATTATCTCAATCGTGATGAATTGACCGATTTGGAACGGATGGGAGAAAAATCGGTGGACAACCTTCTGTATTCCATCGAGCAAAGCAAATCAAACGATCTGTCCAGGCTGCTGTTCGGACTGGGCATCCGGAATGTCGGTCAGAAAGCCGCCGCGCTGATCTGCGAAAAATTTCATACCATTGACGCTATCATGTCTGCTGACGTAGAGGAAATATCTGCCATCAACGGCATCGGACCGATCATTGCAGAAAGTGTAACCTCTTACTTTGCCCAACCGCAATCCCATAGCCTGATCGAACAGTTTCGGCGCGCAGGAGTCAATTTGACCTCCGAGTCCAAGCAAAAAGGGAACGCCCTAGAGGGGCTGACTTTTGTTCTGACCGGTACGTTGCCGACCTATACCAGAGATCAGGCAAAGGAGATCATTGAGTCTCTGGGAGGGAAAGTCAGCGGCAGTGTATCGAAAAAAACCAGCTATGTTTTAGCCGGCGAAGATGCCGGCAGTAAGCTGACCAAAGCACAAACGCTCGGCATTCCCGTTCTCGACGAAGAAGCATTCCGGCAGATGATCTCGCAGGAAGAAGCATAAGCCGGTTTCGTAAAGTTTAGTCATAATCCCGGAAAGGAATGAATCATAATGGAAATCGATATCAAAAAATTGGCAAAGCTCGCCCGGTTAAAAATTGATGAAAATCAAATAGCCGGTTTTGAAAAAGACATGACAGGAATCATCGGCATGGTGGAAAATCTGCCTGAAATCTCAGGAGACGGCACACTGATCGATCCTGCCAATCCCATGAAAATGCGGGAGGATGTTGCCGAAAGCAACTACAAACGCGATGAGCTGATGAAAAACGCCCCGCAGACACAGGCAGGCTGCGTCGTAGTACCGCGTGTTGTGGAATAATCGGAAAGGAATCAAACGGATGGAATACTATAAAATGACTGCTTATGAATTATCAAAACAACTGCGGGAGAAAAAAATCAGTTCCGCCGAGCTGACTGCCGCCGTGTTTGAACGAATAGAGCAAACAGAAGAAAAAGTCGATGCCTATATCACACTGAACAAAGAGGCTGCGCTCCGAAAAGCCGCCGAAGTGGATCAAAAACGGGCGGATGGCGCTGCGCTTTCCGACCTTGCCGGTATCCCGATCGGCATCAAAGACAACATCTGCACCAAAGATGTTCTGACGACCTGCGCTTCCAAGATGCTCTCTAACTTTGTTCCGCCTTATAACGCAACCGTGATGGACAAGCTGGAAGCCTGCGATATCGTCATGACCGGTAAACTGAACATGGATGAATTTGCCATGGGTTCTTCCACCGAAACCTCTTATTTTAAGAAAACCAAAAACCCTGTTGATCTCACCAGAGTGCCGGGCGGTTCCTCCGGCGGAAGCGCCGCTGCTGTCGCCGCCGGCGAAGCGATTCTGGCTCTAGGCTCGGATACCGGCGGATCGATCCGTCAACCCTCTTCCTTCTGCGGTACGGTCGGATTGAAACCGACTTACGGTACGGTTTCCCGTTACGGTCTGGTTGCATTTGCCTCCTCATTAGACCAAATCGGGCCAATCGGAAAAAGCGTCAAGGATGTGGCTATGCTTTATTCCGCTATCTGCGGACACGACCGGATGGACGCTACATCGGCATATCGCTCTTATCCAAATTATTTGGAGTGTCTGGGAAAAGGCATCAACGGACTGCGCATCGGCATTCCGAAGGAATATTTCGGCGCGGGTATCGATAACACGGTAAAGGATGCTATCCTGAAGGCCGCAAAGCTGTTTGAGCAAAACGGCGCTGTTGTGAAAGAAATTTCACTTCCGAGTACCGATTATGCGCTCTCTGCCTATTATATTATCGCATCCGCTGAGGCTTCTTCCAATCTTGCGAGATTTGACGGTGTGAAGTACGGTTACCGTACCGAGCACTTTGGCAATCTCACCGAGATGTATGAAAACACCAGAAGCGAAGGATTCGGCGATGAAGTAAAGAGAAGAATTCTGCTCGGTACCTTCGTGTTAAGCTCGGGGTATTATGACGCTTATTACAAACGAGCCAAGCTGCTGCAAAAACGAATCGCCTCCGAATTTGCCTCAGCTTTCTGTGACTGCGATGTGATATTGACTCCTACCACGCCGATGACTGCTTTCAAGCTGGGAGAAAACGTGGATGATCCGTTAAAGATGTATGCCGGCGACATTTGCACTGTCACGGTGAATATTGCAGGATTACCTGCTTTGAACATTCCATGCGGCATGGATGCATCGGGACTTCCTATCGGAATGCAGTTGATCGGTGCAAAATTCAGCGAGGATATCCTGCTCAACGCAGCGGATTGGTATGAGAGTGAGATTGGCGGTTTTCAAGTGCCGATCGCACTGTAAGAACGCCTCAGCTCGAGTAAATCGGAAAGGACAATTATCATATGGATTTTAAAGATTATGAAGTCATTATCGGTCTGGAGGTACATGCCGAATTATCGACGCAATCAAAAATTTATTGCAGTTGTAAGAACAAATTCGGTGTGGAGGTCAACACCGCCTGCTGCCCGATTTGTATGGGCATGCCCGGCACCCTGCCCACGCTGAATGAAAAAGTAGTGGAATATGCCGTAAAGATGGGACATGCGCTCAATTGTACCATTCACAATGTTTGCAAGCAAGACCGCAAAAATTATTTCTACCCGGATTTGCCCAAGGCATATCAAATTTCTCAGTTTGATGTCCCGCTGTGCGAAAACGGGTATCTGGACGTGCTAGTGGAGCAAGACGGTAAAGTGTCCGAGAAAAGAATCGGCATTACCCGTATCCACATTGAGGAAGATGCCGGAAAACTACTGCATGACGAAAGCTTTGCTGGTTCTCTGGTTGATTTCAACCGCTGCGGCGTACCGCTGATCGAAATTGTATCCGAGCCTGACCTCAGAAGTTCTGTGGAAGCCAAGGCTTATCTGGAAACCATTAAATCCGTTCTGCAATATTTGGACATCTCCGACTGTAAGATGCAGGAAGGCTCGATCCGCTGTGATGTCAACGTTTCGGTACGCAAAAAAGGGGCTTCCGAATTCGGTACTCGCTGCGAAATGAAAAACGTTAACACATTCAGCGGCGCAATGCGTGCAATTGATTACGAAGCCGCCAGACAGATTGCCGTTTTGGAACAAGGCGGTACCATTTTACAGGAAACCAGACGTTGGGACGATGCGAAAGGAGAAAATTTCCCGCTCCGTTCTAAAGAGGACGCTCAGGATTATCGTTATTTTCCCGAACCCGACCTGTTGACCATCGTTTTGGGAGATGACTACGTAGCCGGTCTAAAAGCGCAAATTCCGGAACTGCCAAACAAGAAAACAGCAAGATACATGAAGGATTATTCTCTTTCCTACACTGACGCATTGCTGATCGTGGAAAGCATTGAAAAATCCGAACTGTTTGAAGCGGTCATGAAAATCGGCAAGGTATACTCGAAATCGGTTGCCAACTGGATTTTAGGAGATATCACCCGGTATATGAACGAAACCGGTAAAACCATTGCGCAAACCAATATCCGTGCTGAAAACCTTTCTTATTTACTGGAATGCATTGAAAACGGAAAAATTTCCACCACTTCCGGAAAAACCGTTTTTGAAATCATTGTCAAGGAAGATAAAAATAT
>JAQXIB010000227.1 GCA_029007575.1 Clostridiales bacterium
ATAAAAGCACATTTACCGCAGTTTTTTTAAATATGCGTCTAATACTAAAATCTAATGAAATACTTTCATTCTTTCCGGTCTGAATTGCGCCAGAAAGCGTTATCCACCTTGCTGGGCGTCAGCCCAGCGGCGTCGTCTGCCTTTTCTGACACAATTCATCCTCGGAAATCGATTAAAGCTTTCAATTAGATTTTAGTATAACTGTTCTTGTATTTGTTGCGGCGTATAAAGTTTAATCCTATATCGGGATTGCAAGTTTTAGTGAGGTTTTTCGTAAGGCACACTTTTTTCATGCCAAACTCTTCTCAAACGGTGCATAGGCAGTAGTAAGAAAAGCGAAAAGGTACGTAATGCTTCGCCTTTATTCAGTTTTATACATTTTTATCAAAAAAAAAATTTATAACCCTAAATTTCGCTTGAAATTTAGGGTTATTCGGCAGTCTGGCATCCGGAGAATTACCTCCGGATGTTTTTATGACAATCATTAAATTCTTATTTAGCATATTCGATCGCGCGGCTTTCCCGAATCAGATGCACTTTGATCTGTCCCGGATAATCCAACTCGTCCTCAATTTTCTTGACGATTTCACGGGCAACCAAAACCATTTTTTCATCCTTAATAGATTCCGGTTTGACCATGATACGAATTTCACGTCCTGCTTGAATGGCGAAGGATTTATCAACGCCCTCAAAGGAATTCGCGATTTCTTCTAACTTTTGCAGACGTTTAATGTAGTTTTCGATATTTTCACGTCTTGCAGCCGGTCTGGCAGCAGAAATGGCATCTGCGGCCTGTACCAAAGCAGCGATAACAGTCTTTATCTCAACGTCGCCATGATGGGCTTGCACAGCGTGAATGACTGCCTCGCTTTCTTTGTATTTGCGGCAGACATCAACGCCGATTTCCACATGAGAACCTTCAATTTCGTGATTTAAAGCTTTGCCGATATCATGCAATAAGCCGGCTCGTCTTGCCAAGTTGGCGTCAACACCAAGCTCGGCTGCCATCATGCCGGCAAGATGTGCTACTTCAATCGAATGGTTTAATACGTTCTGACCGTAGCTGGTGCGGTAACGGAGTCTTCCGAGCAGTTTCACTAATTCGTGATGTACACCGTGTACATTGGTTTCCAGAATGGCGCGTTCGCCCTCGGCACGGATTTTCTGTTCTACCTCTTTGCGGGATTTTTCCACCATTTCTTCAATGCGGGCAGGATGGATTCTGCCATCGGTAATCAACTTTTCCAGAGAAAGTCTTGCGACCTCTCGTCTGACTGGGTCAAAGCAGGATAAGGTAATCGCTTCAGGGGTGTCGTCAATAATCAGATCAACACCGGTCGCTGTTTCCAGTGCCCGAATGTTTCTGCCCTCTCTGCCGATAATGCGTCCCTTCATTTCGTCATTCGGCAGCGGAACGACAGATACCGTCGCTTCTGACACGTGATCGGCAGCACATCTGCTGATCGCAAGGGAAATATATTCTCTTGCTTTTTCATCGACCTCATCTTTTAATTGCTGCTCGTAACTTGCAATTTTCAGTGCCTTTTCATGCACCAAATCATTATCCAGACTATCCAACAATTGCTGCTTTGCCTGTTCGGCGGTCAATCCTGAGATACGTTCTAATTGATCGATCTGGTTTTTCTTAATAATATCTGCTTCCTGTAATTTTTCTTCCGCCAGTTTTAATTTGTTTTGCAGCTGTTCTTCCTTTTTTTCCAGATTGTCCAGCTTTTTATCCATGCTTTCTTCTTTTTGCTGGAGTCTGCGTTCTTGTCTTGTTACTTCGCTTCTGCGTTCTTTAATATCTTTATCGGCCTCCAGACGCAATTTGTGCATCTCGTCCTTTGCTTCAATCAATACCTCTTTCTTCTTGGTTTCAGCAGTTCTAACGGCATCGTTTACGATTTTTTTAGCTTCATCCTCAGCACTTCCGATTTCAGCTTCTGCAACTTTTCGTCTATATGCAACGCCTAATTTAAATGCAATAATACCAAAAATAATTCCCGCTACAACAAAAGAAGCAACACAAAGTAATATTACTGTTGTAGTGTCCATTGGTACGACTATTCCTCCTTTTTGTTTTTTATTATAATTTGTTTTTAAAAGATCAAAATGTGCAAATACACATTATATATATTTTATAACTATCCGGCTCAGATGTCAAGGAAATTATACGGTTGTTTACAAATTCACTTATTTTTCAATATCACCAACCGATGAGATCGACCTGCTTTTTTCGATATTGGTAAAAGGAAAAATCAACTTTTGGTTTTCCCGATTGTACATATTTGATTTGGTAATCAGCACAGAACCGGTGTCATGTGAAGCAGGCAGACGGGTTCCTTTTACCTCCTGTACTGCCGAATTTACGGCAGCATATCCCATGTTAAACGG
>JAQXIB010000228.1 GCA_029007575.1 Clostridiales bacterium
AGCCTTGCACTTTGTCAATTCAAAAACAACGGCAAAATACTTTGCTATCGTTGTTTTTGAATTGTTCAGTGAGCATTAAGTAATGTATTTTTCCATATCCCGTTTCAGATGCTTAATGATTCGCTTCTCCAGGCGGGAAATATAGGATTGCGAGATACCGATCAAATCTGCCACTTCCTTTTGAGTGCGCTCCACACCGTCCACCAGTCCGAATCGCATCTGCATGATCATTTTTTCTCTGCTGTTGAGCTTCTCTACACATGCCTTCAACAAATTTCTTTCCGATTCCGCTTCGATATCCCGGTTAATACAGTCGTTCTCTGTTCCCAGAATATCCGACAAAAGCAATTCATTGCCGTCCCAATCTACATTTAGGGGCTCATCAATCGATACATCATTTTTATACTGAGTGCTTTTTCTCAGAAACATCAATATTTCATTTTCGATACATCTGGAGGCATAAGTAGCCAACTTAATATTCTTGGTCGGACAAAAGGTATTCACCGCTTTAATCAATCCAATGCTCCCGATTGAGATCAGATCCTCTATGCCGATGCCGGTTGATTCAAACTTTTTGGCAATATACACCACCAACCTCAAATTATGTACAATGAGCGCTTCCTTGGCTTCATCATCATTCTCCATCAGTTTTTGAAAAACGATTTGCTCTTCCTCCTTGCTTAACGGCGGAGGTAGTGTTTCCGGCCCATTAATATAATGGATTTGGCTGATCAGTCCTATTTTGTCCAAAAGCAACACAAACCAATTTGCCGTTCTGTCCTTTTTCCCCTCAATTAATATGTTCATTTTTCTCTGCTCCCTTTATTGTATTCAATGCAAAACAAATACAATATGATGTGGTCGCCGGAGGCGGCACACCATTTGATCTGCTTCCAGTCAAAAATCCGTTTGCTGCCGGAACAGCACAAAATCATGCTTTTAACGCCGTAGACAAAATGGCGTTATATTCCCCCTGTGACAGCCGGCTGTCCGTAACGCCGATGAGCACCTTTTGATCCTTGCTTTTCTTTCCGTTTTGATAGATAAAATAAAAATGATCGGGACGAAAAGCGGTCAGCATGCCGCTGTGATCCACCACCTGAAACGGTACCATTCGAATACGCTGTATCCATGCATGTTGTTCCAGTCGAGCCAATCCGTCTATCGAATTGGTCAGGAAAATATTTTGAATTTCCACAGGAATCAGCTCTCTGACACTGTCAAACTCACAAATTACTACCGGCATTCCACTGATGCGATCCGATAATTTATTTCCGGTGTCCCAAAAGCCGGAAAGGATCGCCTGCTTTCCGTCCGCCTCCACGACAACAGTCATGATTTCGGTCTTTTTCACACGATTATCTAACAGATAAGAAACAATCTGAATCAAAAAATACGCAATCAAAGTGCCGGCAATCAAAGTCAGCGCCGAAATATTAAAATAAACCGTTCCGTTTCGGAAATACATTCCGGACGGAGATACCAACATCCAAACTGCCATCATCACGCCGCCGAATATAAAATTGACTGCAAAAAAGCTAAGCACTGATTTGATGTACAGCGATTTGGAATGATATCCGAAAGCAATCAGCACCAATAATGCTGCCAATGGTAATTTAATCAGTGTAATAATCAAAAACGGAATATGATCAAAAAAAATCAGCAGTGAAAACATGCTCCCCACTACCGCGCTTATGACCAGCCGCCATCGTTTCGGTTTTTGGTGCAAAAAGAAAGTGGTTGCCAATAATAAAAAATAATTGATAAAAATATTTAAAACAATCAGCACATCTATGTATATTACATTTCCCATATTGATTTCATTCCTTTGAGGTCGCTTTTGTATAATACGGTTAGAGAAAAAGGAAGAAACAGAATGTAAAAACTGATTTTTTCATCCTGTCTGCTTTTTTATTATAGAAATATTTTTCAGCGAATTTTGTCAAATAATGCGAAAAAATCTTGTTCCGGCAAAGATTCAGTACTTTCATGAATATGACGAAAATATTCTTGTCCATACTGCCAATCTGACAAATCTCAAACGTTTTTCAGAGGCATTTTTCTGCTTGCATGCATATCATATAGGAGAAAGCAAACCCGCTTTCTCTGTGATACCTATTATCTTATGATATTTCAACCAAAACGTCAGAAACAAAATGTAAGAAAGGAACGACATATATGGAGACCTGTAACAAATGCGGCGAGAACGCAAATCAACTGACCATTGGCTGCGGCGGTGCTGCCCCTTTAGCGGACGATGCGGTAACTTCTCCCTACTTTTGCTATGAAAAGTATCAGCAATCCACACGGGAATGCTGCGACGAAAACGGACATTGCTGTCAATATCCTTGTTCCGCACGCGATCCGTATTGGCCTGAATTTGCCCATCCGCGCTGTATCAGCTGCGCCGAACTTTATAATGGGGAATAATCTCTGTTTCGGACACAAAACAGCCCTTGCACAAAATTGTGCAAGGGCTGTTTTATGCTTTTTCTTATTCTTCTTTCATCCCGCAGCATTTTTTATATTTTTTCCCGCTGCCACATGGACAAGGCTCGTTATCGCCGACCTTTTGCTTTCTGACCGGCATTTTCTTGACCGACCGATTGCCGTCCCCGCGAGATTCTACCGTCGGCTTCGCCACCTGTTCACGCTGAGGCTCCTCCTCGGTGCGAATCTGTACAGTCAGCATCATTTTAATCGTATCTTCTCTGATCGACGCAATCATTTCGTCGAACATGTCAAAGCCTTCTATACGATACTCCACAACCGGATCACGTTGACCGTAAGAGCGCAGTGAAATACCCTGACGCAGCTCCTCCATGGCATCAATATGATCCATCCATTTGGAATCGACATTACGCAGCAACACAACGCGTTCCAATTCCCGCATGATCTCAGAGCCGAATTTTTCTTCTCGCTCTTCATAGCGCTTGGTCGCCTTGTCGATCAGTTGTTTGGTAATATCGGATTTCTCGACCATGCCCAAATCCTGACCTTCGAAATTCAGATCATTCTCGTCGGTAATGTAGCCTAAGAAGTGATCCCGCAGTCCGGTTAAATTCCAGGTGTCATGATCATCCGAATCGTTCAAATAGATTCCCACGGTATCCGTAATGGAATCCCGGAGCATATTCATGATATATTCCTTGAGATTTTCGCCGTCCAGCACTTTATTACGCTGACCGTAAATCAACTCTCTCTGCTTATTCATTACATCGTCATACTGAAGGACATTTTTACGGATACCAAAGTTACGGCCCTCTACCTTGCGCTGTGCAGACTCAATCGAATTGGTCAGTATTTTATTTTCAATCGGCTGATCTTCCTCAATGCCGAGGGTATTCATCAAATTCTGAATCCGCTCGCCGCCGAACAGGCGCATCAAGTCATCCTCCAGAGAGAGATAGAAACGGCTCTCACCGGGATCGCCTTGACGTCCGGCACGTCCGCGCAGCTGATTGTCAATTCGTCTGGAATCATGACGCTCAGTACCGACAATAAACAATCCGCCTGCTTCACAAACCTCTTGTGCTTCCGACTTGATCTCTTCCTTATATTTGGCGTTGAGTTCTTTAAATTTTGCTCTTGCCTCCAGAATCTCCTCATTATCGGTCTCACCGAATGCAGTTGATTCATTGATCATCTCATCAGTATAGCCCAACTTGCGCATTTCCGCTTTGGCAAGATACTCCGCATTACCGCCAAGCATAATATCTGTACCACGTCCTGCCATGTTCGTGGCTATAGTCACCGCGCCTTTTTTACCTGCCTGGGCGATAATTTCCGCTTCTTTTTCATGATATTTTGCATTTAAAACGGCATGCTTGATCCCGCGCTGCTTCAGCATAGAGGAAAGATGCTCGGATTTTTCAATAGAGATCGTACCGACCAGAACGGGCTGTCCTTTTTCATGGCAGGCAATGATCTGATTGATGACTGCATTAAACTTAGCTTTTTCGGTCTTGTATACCGAATCCTCCCAGTCTTTTCTCATCACCGGCATATTGGTCGGGATTTCAATGACATCCAATTTATAGATTTCACGGAACTCAGATTCGTCGGTCAAAGCGGTACCTGTCCTACCTGCCAGCTTGTCATACAAGCGGAAGAACTTCTGGAACGTGATCGTAGCAAGCGTCTTGGACTCTCGCTCTACCCGAACGCCTTCCTTTGCCTCGATTGCCTGATGCAAGCCCTCATTGTAACGGCGTCCCAGCATCAAACGGCCGGTAAATTCATCAACAATCAGCACTTCCCCATCTTTTACCACATAATCAATATCGCGCTTCATAATACCATGCGCTTTGATTGCCTGGTTAACATGATGCTGGATCGTCATGTTGTCGGCGTCCATCAGGTTATCAATGTTGAAAAACGCTTCCGCTTTCTTCACACCGGAAGGAGTCAGAGTTGCTGTTTTGGCTTTTTCATCCACAATATAATCCGCGTCAACGCCTTCGTCGTTGTCCACTTTGTCATCCAACTCTGCCACACGGTAAACCTTTAATGTCTTGGCAAAATTGTTGGCAACGGTATAAAGCTCAGTAGACTTATCACCCTGCCCCGAAATAATCAAAGGCGTTCTTGCCTCATCGATTAAAATAGAGTCAACCTCATCGACAATCGCATAGCGGAAACCACGCTGTACTTTCTGCTCTTTATAGATCACCATGTTGTCCCGCAGATAATCAAATCCCAGCTCATTGTTGGTACCATAAGTAATATCACAGTTATATGCGGCACGGCGCTGATCGTTATTCATGCCATGTACAATCAAACCAACCGTCAGTCCGAGATAGCGGTATACCTTACCCATCCATTCCGAGTCACGCTTTGCCAGATAGTCATTGACCGTTACGATATGAACGCCTTTGCCTTCCAGCGCATTCAAATATGCCGGCAAGGTCGCCACTAACGTTTTACCTTCACCGGTACGCATCTCGGCGATTCTGCCCTGATGCAGTACAATACCGCCGATGATCTGAACGGGGAAATGGCGCATATTCAACACACGGTCGCTTGCTTCGCGACAAACCGCAAATGCATCCGGTAAAATATCATCCAGCGTCTCTCCGTTGGCCAGTCTTTCTTTTAAAACTGCGGTTTGCGACTTTAACTCTTTCTCGCTCATCGCCTTATATTTTTCTTCTAATGCAAGCACCTGATCCTTAATCGGTTCAATCCGTTTCAGCTCTCTTTTGCTGTAAGAACCGAACAATGCAGAAATCAATCCCATTTATGACACCTCAACCATCTTAAAATAGTAACAAATTCCGGTCATTCGCATTTCCAAAATCTTGTCATGATAATACAATCAAATATAAGTATATCTTTTTTTTTCGATAATTGCAATAGCTGAGTTGTTAAATTTTATTCATAATTCATTCCTATCTAGGCTTTTGGCTCTTTCCAAAAGTAAATAATTGGTAAAGAAAATATTTTTTCAAACTCATGCAACAATTCGCCTGTTTTTTGACACTATTATATCGATGGCAATGCATTGGCTGTAATTTTACCCATTCGACAGAAATTCATGTTTTGGGATAGACATGCGCGGACAAATTCGTTATACTATTAATAGCAACGACAATCGGAGGAGAGGTGCTGAATTTGGAAAAGAACACAGACCTAATTATTATCAACGCCCAAAACGGTGACAAGGCTGCATTTCAGGAACTATATCAAGAGGTTTATAAAGACCTGTATCATTATGCCTTGTTTGTGCTGAAAAACAAGCAGGATGCAGAAGATGTTGTTGCCGATACCGTTGTGGATGCTTTTTACAGCATCAAAAAACTGCGTTCTCCAGCTTCTTTCAAAGCATGGATATTTAAGATTCTTTCCTCTAAAGTCAAGCAAAAATTAAAAGAATATGCGCGCGACAAAAAAGAAGATATCGAAACTATTTATCCCGATTTACAAGACCACTCAAGTATGACCGCACAGGTGGAGATTTTCTCTGTCTTAGGTCATCTGCCCGAAACGGAGCAGCAAATCGTCCTGTTATCGATCATCGGGCGTTATACCAGTACCGAAATCGGGCAAATTCTATCTTTAAATGCCGCTACCGTCAGAAGCAAGCTATCCCGTTCCCTGACAAAATTACGTTGCCTTTTTACCGAATAACATATCGCCTACCCTCTCGCTCATTCAAAAAGAGCAAGAATCTGTTTGAAAGGAATGATCATTTTATGAAAAAGAAGCAAACGGAGCATCAAATCGATCAAGATCGTTCTGTCATAGATGAAAAATTTTCTCCCGTGTTAAACGAAACAGAGATTCCGGAATCCCTCAAACCGGAGAACATCTCCACGCTCATCGACAACAAAAAATCGGCTGAAAAAAGCCATGTAATCACCAATATCCATTTTTACCGCATTTCCTTTGCATTGCTTTTAATTATTGTCATGGCGATTCCCCTTTATGCCGTCCTGGAGAGCAGAGATACTAATCCGCTCTCCCCTGATTATGCCGGAACCAGCTCGCCGTCCACCATTATTACCATGAAAAACAACGATTATGACAGCATTTACAACGTCGTCAAAAATCTATACACGAAAGTTTATAACTATAATAATTATGGTGATGACCTTGTTGCTTTCAATTCGCTGCCGCAGTCAGCGCAAAGCAAACCGACCGGAAACGGAGCAATGAAAGGCCCGACCGGTACCGGCAGCACAACCACCGGGAAGCCAACATCCCCTTCAGCCGACGATGCAGCGGAAGACCTCAATCACTCCGAAACAAATGAGCAGGTCAAAGGGGTAAGTGAGGGCGATATTTTAAAAACGGACGGCAAATATATTTACACCGTACAGTCTAAACAAAAATACAATTCCGCCGCCGAATATTACATCCATATCCGCAAGATACAAGAGGACGGCGGATTGATGAAGGTCAGCAGCATTGCAATTGAAAATGACCGTCCTATTGAAATGTATGTAGATAACAACCGACTGATCCTGTTGTCAGACAGCGGAGCCAACAGCAGATATCAATCCCAAATAGTAAATCCAAACACATCAGTACGAATTTATGACATTTCGGATCGGACAGTTCCGAAAATCATCAATCATTTCTGTCAGCAGGGCGCAATGCTATCCTCCAGATATATTGACGGAAATCTGTATGTCATATCCAACTACCGTTCCGGCACCCAGCCGGTCAAAGATGATCTTTTTTCTTATGTTCCGTGCATTACCTATCCTTCCAAAGGACAGGTCAGAATGGTAGCTTCCAATGATATCTGCGTGATGGAAAAGCCTTCCTCGGTCTCTTATGTCGTGGCATCCTCGGTAAGCACCCGTTCGGAGGACGCTGCCGTAAACACCAAAGCAGTATTGGGCTCGGGCGGCATTATATACTGTTCTGCTGAAAATTTATATGTTCTCGGCACCTCTTACGAAACGACAGAACAAACCGAGATACTAAAATTTGCTTTAAACAGCGGTAAAATCCGATACAGCACCAAACAAACGGTCAACGGACGCACCTTAAATCAATTTTCAGCCGACGAGCATAACGGAATCTTTCGAATCGCAACGACCGGCTTTGACGCACAAACAGGCAAAACGTCAAGCAATGTTTATTTGCTGGACAGCAATCTCAAACAAGTCGGAGCGATAACCGGATTGGCGCAGAATGAGAATATTTACTCGGTTCGATTCGTAGGAGATACCGGATATGTGGTTACTTTCCGCCAGACCGATCCCTTGTTTGTCCTTGATCTAAAGGATCCGAAAAAACCGGCTGTTGTCGGCGAGCTAAAAATTCCCGGATTCAGCAGCTATCTGCATCCCTTTAAGGACAATCTGCTGATCGGAATCGGCGCCAATACTACTTCCGGCGGTCAGCGAATCGGCTTTAAAATGAGCTTATTTGATGTTTCCGACCCGACAAAACCTCTGGAAATCAAAAACTATACTACTACCAATGACTATTCGGGAAAGTCATTAGTGGAATATGATGCGAAAGCGTTTCTCTTTGATGACAAACAAGATATTATCGGACTGCCGCTGATTACCGCTACGAAAAACGGATCGACGAAGAACGGATACGCTTTATTCAAAGTCAGCGAGGAAAACGGATTTGAAGAATTAGGATTTTTAGACTCAGAGGGCAATATCATCTCTGAAAATTCTACGTATCAACAAAGCAAATACACTGCGCTTGACAGCATGAACAGCATGTATACCCCATTTAACATTCTGCGCGGTGCTTATGTCGGCGACACCTTATATCTGTTTACAGGATATGACATCACTGCAGTAAGCTATAAAACTTTCCAAAAAATCGGTACCTATCCCTGTGATCAATAAAGAAGCCACTGAAAATAATAATGCCCTCGGCTTTGCCGAGGGCATTATTATTTTCATCTGTTTAATGCTCACTTTGTATTTCAATTTCATTCTGAAATCGAAATCTGCGTTCGCATCAAGAAATGTCTATACGGCGAATAGCCGTTCGAACAAATCAAATTTTTAATTTGTTCAGCAGACATTATTTACAAGACACAATCGGTATCCATGTATGCTTCCATTTTGGGAAGCAAATCCTGATAACCGCCTGCCTGCTGCAAATATTCATGAATATCCGCTACCGTAACCAAAGAATGCACCGTAATGCCAAACTCTTCTTTGACTTCCATGACAGCAGTCTTTCCCGGCGTTTTTCCGACCTCACAACGGTTAACGGATATGAACATATCAGTTACCGATACCTTCGCCGCCCCAAGCAAAGCCGGCATGGTTTCCCGAATCGCTGTTCCGGCAGTAATCACATCCTCAATAATGATGACTCGGTCGCCGTCCTTCGGCTGATAGCCAACCAGAGAGCCACCTTCTCCGTGATCTTTGGCTTCCTTACGATTGAAAAAGAAAGGTTTATCGATCCCATAATTGCGGGCTAACGCTCCTGCTGCCGAGGTAGCAAGCGGAATTCCTTTATACGCCGGTCCAAACATCGCATCAAACTGATCACCGATTGTTTGATGAATACAACCGGCATAAAATTCACCTAATTTTGAGCTTTGCATTCCGGTTTTATAGTTTCCCGTATTAATAAAATAAGGGGTATTTCTGCCGCTTTTGGTCACGAAATCCCCGAATCTGAGCACATCCGCGCTCATCATAAATTCAATAAACTGTTTCTTTTCCCGTGTCAACATAATTGATCCTCGCTTTTCTTCACTTACGCCGCCTCTTCAAAGCAGTTAGTGAAACAGCTACGTTTCGGCAGCAAAAGGTCTTTTGTATATCAATCCGTATCAAAAGTTGCCGCATGCGGCAACTTTTGATACTATTATACCGCAAAGCGCTTTTTTCGTCAACTGAAAAAGCCAAGCGTCCCTTCATTCTCCCTCGGCAACGATTTGTTCTAATACCTGTATCAGATCCGAAAGCGTGTTCAACTGAACATCCCGTTCCAAAATCGCATTTTTCAGGTCAACCGACAAAGATTCAAAATGAGTTCTTAAGCTCGGTGCCACATATGACATAAAACACTTTCCTTTTCTTTTAACGATGTTTACGACATATTCTTCCCATAAAACAGGCGGATATACATAATTATCAAATTCCGAAAAAAGGACTTAGGCAAAGATCGCTCTAGCCTAAGTCCGATATCGGTTTTAATTTGCTATTTTTAAATCCTCAGTAGGTTTCGATGATTTTTTTGCTGCTTTTTTCTCTACGATCGGATCGGTGCCTTGCTCTACACACTCTTTGGTCACAATGACTTTCGCAGCCGTTTTATCCGAAGGCAGCTCAAACATCAGCTTGCCAAGTACCCGCTCCATAATGCCGCGCAAGCCACGGGCACCTGTACCGCTTTCAATCGCTTTTTTTGCGATTGCGGACAAAGCTTCCGGCTGAAATTCCAGCTTAATCTTATCGAGTTCAAACAATGCCTGATACTGTTTTACCAATGCGTTTTTCGGTTCCGTCAAAATTTTGACCAAAGACGCTTCATCCAATTCGTTCAGCGTGGTAATGATCGGAAGCCGCCCGACAAGCTCGGGAATCAAACCGTATTTTACCAAATCGTGCTGAACAACATGTTTCATCAAATTTTCAGATTTTCTCTCGTTTTTATCTTTGATCTTGGCGCCGAATCCAAGCGAGGACGAATCCATGCGCTTCTCAATAATTTTTTCGATTCCGTCAAACGCACCACCGCAAATAAACAAAATATTTTTGGTGTCAATCTGAATAAACTCCTGATTCGGATGCTTTCTTCCGCCTTGCGGAGGCACATTGGAAATCGTACCTTCCACGATTTTTAGCAAAGACTGCTGAACGCCCTCACCGCTGACATCCCTTGTAATCGAGGTGTTTTCGGACTTTCTGGTAATTTTATCGATCTCATCAATATAAATGATGCCCTTTTCAGCCGCTTCAATATCAAAATCCGCCGCTTGTATCAGACGCAGCAAAACGTTTTCTACATCCTCGCCCACATAGCCCGCCTCGGTCAGAGTGGTCGCGTCCGCAATGGCAAATGGAACCTTGAGCACCTTTGCCAGGGTCTGAGCAAGCATGGTTTTTCCCACGCCGGTAGGTCCTAAAAGCAAAACATTACTTTTCTGCAGCTCGACGCCGTTTTCGTTATCCGTGTTTAGAATCCGTTTATAATGGTTATACACAGACACCGACAGAGAGATCTTCGCCTCTTCCTGTCCGACCACATATTCGTCTAAGACCGCCTTGATTTCCATTGGTTTCGGCAAATTTTCCTTATCCGACAAGCCCTTTGCAGGCTTGCTGACATGGTGCGAAAAGTCAGGAATGGTTCCGTCACTTACCAGCATCTGATAGCAAAGCATCACGCATTCATCACAAATATAAGCACCTCTGCCAAACAACAGACGGGATACCTTTTGTGCCGGCTTGCCGCAGAAATTACATTTTGCGGTTTTATTTTCGTCCTGTGTAGGCATGCGTTCACCAATCCTTATCTTTTTTCGATTACTTTGTCGATAATGCCGTATTCCAGTGCTTCCTGAGCAGACAGGAAATTGTCACGCTCGGTCGCTTTGATGGTTTCTTCCAGTGTTTTTCCGGTGCGCTCCGCCAAGATCTCGTTCAAATGCTTCTTGATTCTGATCAAGCGCTCAGCGTGAATTTCAATATCGGTTACCTGTCCCTGCGCGCCGCCGGAAGGCTGATGGATCATGATCTCGCTGTTCGGCAAAGCCATTCGTTTTCCTTTGGCGCCCGCCGCCAGCAAAAATGCTCCCATGGATGCTGCCATGCCGATACAAATCGTGGATACATCGCATTTAATATACTGCATCGTATCGTAAATCGCCATACCGGCAGTAACTGATCCACCGGGGCTGTTGATGTAAAAGCTGATGTCCTTATCCGGATCCTGACCTTCCAAATAAAGCAACTGCGCAACTACTAAGCTTGCCGTTGCGTCGGTTACTTCATCACACAACATAATAATACGGTCATTGAGCAAACGGGAATAAATATCATATGACCGTTCGCCTCTGCTTGTTTGTTCTACTACCATGGGTACTAAAGCCATTTTCGATTCCTCATTTCGTGTATAATGTGTTATTTAAATATGAAACACAACCGTAAACACTTTCACAAAGAAAATGTTTACGGCTAAATTGTCGATATCAGTCCATATCTGGATTATTCTGCGTCTTCAGCTTTCTTTGCTTTGGTTGCTCTCGCTTTTTTCGGCTTCGGCTCTTCCGCAGGAGCTTCCTCAGCTACATCAGTTTGCGGTTCCTCTTTTTTTGCCTTAGTGGTTCTGGTCTTTTTGGCAGCCGATTTCTTTTCACTGATTTCTGCAGAATCTTTAATCAAATCGATTGCTTTATTCACAGCTAAATCTTTGACTAAATCTTTTTCCGGAATATAGCCTTTGATCTTCTCTACATCCATCTTATAGTTCTCTGCCATTTTGTCGTACTCCGCGGCGATTTCTTCGGCAGAAGGCACGATGTTTTCCAACTCTACAATTTTTTCCAGAGCCAATCTGATCTTAACCTGTTTTTCAGCCTGTTCACGGAACGTTTTGCGGAACGCATCCAGCTCCATACCGGTATATTGCAGATACAAATCCAGATTCATGCCCTGAGATTGCAGACGATATTCAAACTCTCTGACAGATTCATCTACCCGGTTTTCAAACATTACTTCCGGAATCTCCGCTTTCATATTGGCAATGACAGCATCGATCAACTGGTTTTCCACTTCAGTGTCGGCGGATTTATCATATTGCTCCTGCAATTTTTTGGTAATATCCTCTTTCAACTGATCGAGCGTATCAAACTCACTGACATCCTTTACAAACTCGTCGTCGATAGCAGGAAGCTGTCTTGTTTTGATTTCGTGCAATTTCACTTTAAAGACAGCAGGCTTGCCGGCAAGCTCTTCCGCCTGATACTCGGCAGGGAATTCGACATTAACATCAAATTCATCCTCTACGTTATGTCCGACGATCTGATCTTCAAATCCCGGGATAAACTGACCGGATCCTAGCGTCAAGTTAAAGCCTTCTGCTTTGCCGCCCTCAAAAGCCTTGCCGTCAACAAAGCCTTCAAAATCGATCACAGTGATATCGCCGTTTTCGGCTGCGCGATCCTCAACCGAAACCACACGCGCATTGCGGTCAGCCATTTTATTCAATTCGCTGTTTAAATCTTCGTCTGTAACAGTCTTGACGGTTTTCTCCACTTTTATTCCCTTATAATCGGAAACTTCCACTTCCGGCTTGACAATGCAGGTTGCTTTGAACTCTACGCCGTCCGCTTTTTCGATTTTAGTAATCTCCACTTCCGGACGGTCTACCAGCTCAAGCTTTGCTTCATCTACCGCAGAAGCTAATGCAGACGGATACAGATCATTGACAGCATCCTCATAGAATACGCCTTCGCCATATAATTTTTCAATCATTTTTCTGGGTGCTTTTCCCGGACGGAAACCCGGAACCGAGATTTTTTTCACACTTTTGCGATATGCTTTTTCAATTGCAGATTCAAAAGCATCCGCGTCAATCTTCACGATCAATTCATATTTGTTTGTTTCCACTTTATTGGAAGAAACCAGGCCCATTTTAAATTCCTCCTGAAATATTTTAGGCAGCCTAAACACAAGGCTACAAATCTTTTCTATTATATCATAAATATATCTACGTGACTATACCTTTTTTTCTTTTTTACCATTTGGCAACAAAACGTTTACGAACACGGGATCAAATTGGACATAATCACAAGAAATCAATTGATAATGGATCCCGTGATACCAGCCGTTGACTGCATTTTCACAGGATTTGCCGTGCAGATGCCCGTAATAGCAGGTCGTAACATCATATTCCCGCATGACCTCCAGCAAATCCTCCGCACAGGAACTGATCGACACCGGCGGATAATGTAGAAAAACAACCGGCGGCTTTCCGATGCTCTTTCCGGCTTCCAAGGACAGCTTGAGCCTGCCTGCTTCTCTGCGCATCACCTTCTGATCCGCCGCGGCACCCGGTTCATTGATCCAACCGCGTGTACCGCAGATCACGCAATCATCATACTCGTAGGCATTATTAAAAAGGATCCGTATGGTAGACAAGCTGTGCTGCTGCAAAGCAATTTCCACCTTACTCTTGGTGGAAAACCAGTAATCATGATTTCCTTTTAAAATCACCTTAGTTCCGTTCAGCCGGTCGATAAAGCGAAAATCCTCCAGTGCTTCTTCCATGGTCATTCCCCATGAAATATCGCCCGCAATGACCACGGTATCCTCGGGACTCACCTTGTTCTGCCAGTTTTTCTCCAAACGTTCCGCGTAATTAGCCCACCCTGAGAAAATGTCCATTGGTTTGTCTGTGCCAAATGACAAATGCAAATCGCCTATCACATAAAGACTCACAGGCAGCACCTTTTTCTTTTTATTTTATACCAAGACTCTCGAGCACCGTTTGCGGCATTTCGTTTGCCGAAACAGAATCGGTAAACCGAATCTCCTTGCTTTCCAGCTCCGCAAGCTGCTTCGGCACTTCCATGCCGGAAATCTCGCCTAAAATCTGAATTTGTTTAAACTCATCCTCGTCCGACTTTTTGCCGGTGACCGCTTCCAGCACACTGCCTGCAAACTTAAACGGGCTGGCAGTAGAGGCAATGATCGTTTTGGTATCATCCCCGGTCTGCGCTTTGTAATCCTCGTAAACCTTTACCGCAACCGCAGTATGACTGTCGCACAGATAAGAGTATTTATCGAACACTTTTTTGATGGTAGCCTTGGTCTGCTCGTCATCACAATAGCCGCCGAAAAATTCCTCGCTGAGTCTTGCTTTCACAGCGTCATTGACTTCATATTTGCCATCCTTAGCAAGCTGCGCAAACCAGTTTTTAATAGTTTCTGTATCGCCGTCTACCATGTCATAAAGCAAACGCTCCAGATTACTGGAAATCAAAATATCCATCGACGGAGAAATCGTAGTTTTGAAATTGCGGTTTTTGTCATATACACCGGTTTTGATAAAGTCTGTCAAAACATTGTTGGCATTGGACGCGCAGATCAGCTTGCCGATCGGCAGTCCCATCTTTTTGGCATAATATGCCGCCAAAATATTACCGAAGTTACCGGTGGGGACGACAACGTTGACAACATCGCCGTTTTGGATTTCTTCATTCTTAACCAGCTCGCAGTAGGTGGAAATATAATAAACGATCTGCGGCACCAGACGTCCCCAGTTAATCGAATTTGCAGAGGAGAACATCATATTGTGATTTGCTAATGCCTTCGCAATCTCGGCGTTGCCGAAAATCTGTTTTACGCCGGTCTGCGCATCGTCAAAATTTCCTTTGATCGCCGCAACACAGACATTTTTGCCCTCTTGGGTAGTCATCTGCCGCTTTTGCACCTTGCTGACGCCGTCCTCCGGATAAAAGACGATGATTTTGGTCGCCACCTCCGGCGACACAGGCAAAGCCGCGTTGGAAGGCTTTAAGGATGTTCCGAATACCGAAATTTTGGTGTTTTACCCTGTGGACGGCGTCAGCCCCATGCAAAAATTGCAAATGACCACGC
>JAQXIB010000229.1 GCA_029007575.1 Clostridiales bacterium
CGCAAGGGCATTGACCCCACTCCGATCGTAGGCGAGATTTCCGAATGTGAAGCCTGCCACAATTTATAATATGACGGGCAAAAAGGTATTGGTCGCATTAAGCGGCGGGGTTGACAGTACAGTCTGTGTTCATTTGCTGAAAGAACAAGGTTATACAGTCGCGGGGCTGGTGCTGAAGATGTCTCCGGCACATGAAGATACCGTGAAAGCGGCGCAGGAAAGCGCAGATTCCTTGGGGATTCCATTGTATGTCCGGGACAAGACGGCGGATTTTCAGCAGTATGTCATCGACTATTTTGCAGAGGAATACCAAAACGGCAGAACCCCCAATCCTTGTATCATCTGCAATCCGACGGTGAAGTTTCAAACGTTGGTGGATGTTGCGGATGAGTTGGGATATGATTGGATCGCAACGGGGCACTATGCGAAACTGGAACGGCAAAACGGAGAAGTTTTGCTCAAGAAGGGCAATTCGGCAAAACGCGATCAGTCCTACATGCTGTATCGGCTGAATCAGCGGATTCTGTCGCGGCTTCTTTTACCTCTGGCGGAGCTGGAAAAGGATGAAGTACGTGCCATTGCGGCGAAACTTGGTGTTTCTGCGGCAAGTAAGCCGGACAGTCAGGAAAACTGTTTTATCGAAGATAACGATTATGCCGGATATATCGAACGCCACTACGGAAAATCGATGCCGGGAGATTTTATATCGCCGGAGGGGATTCCCTGCGGCAAGCACAAAGGAATTATTCATTATACTGTCGGACAGCGAAAGGGTTTGGGGATCGCATTGGGACGTCCTGTTTTCATTCGGGAGATTGATGCAAAAACGAATCGCATTTACTTAGCGGACAGCGGAAACGAGTATTTTTCCAAGGTGATAATAGAAAAGTTGACAACCATCAGCGGCAGACCGCTGACATCTGCAAGGTTTCAGGCAAAAATACGTTCGATGGCGACGCCTTGCGATGCGCAGGCAATTCCGATGTCAAACAACCGGGCGGAGATTTTATTTGATAAACCGCAGCGGGCAACGGCGAAAGGTCAGTCAGTTGTGTTGTATGATGGAGATGCGGTCATCGGCGGCGGTTTGATTGCTTCCTGTGAATAGAGTATAGACCGGACTGTTTCCGACACGTGAAGCAGTCCGTTGTTTTAGAATTGAGGGGTTTATTTGAAACTGTTGATGATAGGCGATGTCATTAGTCAGATAGGCTGTGATTACCTGCGGCAAAAGTTACCCGGTTTTAAGCGGGAACATTGCGTGGATATGGTCATTGCCAACGGAGAAAATTCGGCAGTGGGCAACGGTATATTGCCGAAATCGGCGGATTTTTTATTTGACAGCGGCGTGGATGTGGTGACTACCGGAAACCATGTATATAAGCGGCGGGAAATACTGGATTATTTTGAAGAACGCCCGGCTTTGATCCGTCCGGCGAATTTTCGATCTGAATGTGCCGGTACCGGGTATTATCTCTATGAGACGGTCATGTATCGCATTTGTGTGATCAATTTGCTGGGACAGTCTTTTATGGAGCCGGTGGGATGTCCGTATGAAGCGGTTGACCGAATTCTTGCTGAGGTGCAGGCCGATGCGTATGTAGTGGATATCCATGCGGAAGCAACCGGAGAGAAAGGCGCGTTAGGATACTATCTGGACGGCAGGGTGGCAGCGGTGCTTGGGACACATACCCATGTCCAGACGGCGGACGAACGAATTTTATCGCAAGGCACAGCGTTTATCAGTGACGTCGGAATGACGGGACCGATTGATTCGGTGTTGGGTGTCCGCCCGGAATGTGTCATACAGCGGATGCGTTTTCATATTCCGACCAGGTTTGAAACAGCGGAGGGACCTTGTATGATGCAGGGAGTTTTGCTGGATATTGAGGAGAAAACCGGAAAGTGCCGTGCCATCGAGCGGATCTCATGCTGAATCTCGGACGACACCGTCCTCTCCCGCTTCAATCGATAAAGTGACAAGTACAGAAGGCATACGCAATCACGTGATTGTGTGTGCCTTTTTTTGTATTTTCAACGGCATTTGATTCTGTCAGTTGGAGATTATGGAAAAAAATGATCGTTTGGCAAGGAAAACGGCTCTAAATTGCAATATCAAATCGGACAGAATGGAAAATTTCATCAGACGAGCGATAAGCGAAGATTTTGCGGGGAAGATTGTTGATCCAGACCTCCACGCGTGCAATCGCGCAATCCGGGATATTGTCAAAGTTCGTTCCCTTGGGAAAGAAGCGGCGGATGAGTCAATTCTGCTTCTCATTCGTACCGCGTTCCCAAGCACTGTACGGGTGCGTATAGTAGATTGCTGTTTCCGGTAATTGCTCGGCCAGCCGCGCAAATTCACTGCCGTTGTCGCTGGTGATCGAACGGAACAGGCGGGAAAAGCTGTCCCCATACCGCTCCTTTAGTTTGTTAAGCCCTTCTCCTACCGCCTCGGCAGTACGGGACTTAATCTTGATTATATGACAGATACGGCTCATCCGATCATCAATTGTCAGCAAGGCTGCTGAGGATTCGGAACAGCCAAGCACAGTGTCAATTTCCCAATTGCCAAAGTTCTCCCGACTGCTCGCCTCCTGCGGTCGTTTCTCGATGTTCATTCCATAAAGGCGCTTGTTTTGGTGGTTTTGCTCCGTTTTTTGTTTCCTTTTTACGCGCAGAAGAAGATCGATATTCCGCACTTTCAGCAGACGCTGGTCGATGTAGTTGTATAGGGTTTTGGTGCAGACAGTAACCGCAAACAGCCCTTCCCGTTTTGCTCTGCCGCAAATCGCGTCAGGTGAGAGCTTATCCTCAAGTATCGCCTTTTCCGCATATTGGATGAAGTCGTGTGCTTGAATGAGCTTTAACGGTGGGCGGCTGTTTTGACGGTTTTTCTCATACACCCGCTGCCCGGCATC
>JAQXIB010000230.1 GCA_029007575.1 Clostridiales bacterium
TTACTCAGATGGGATATACCGTTCTGTTTGTTCCGGAAACAGCAACGGAACTGATTACCGGAGGTGTGGCGCCGTGGACTTGTAAAAGCAATGTTGAATATCAGAAGTGTCAGATGAAATTGCAGATTGAAAAAGAAAAGATATTCGAACAGGCAGCACATGCGATGTTGAATGAAAAAGTCCTTATCGTGTGTGACCGAGGCGCTCTTGACAATAAGGCCTATATGAATGATATTGAATTTTCTGAAGCGGTTCAGTTCATCCATTCAAATGAAGTAGAGCTGAGAGACAGCTATGATGCTGTATTTCATCTTGTTACTGCAGCAAAAGGTGCGGAAGAGTTTTATACTACGGCAAACAATTCTGCAAGAACCGAAACTGCTGAGGAAGCCGCCGCATTAGACGATAAACTGATTTCTGCATGGACTGGTCATCCGCATTTCCGTGTTATTGATAATACAATGACTTTTGAAAATAAAATGAAGAAACTTGTTGCAGAGATTGCTTCCTTTTTGGGAGAACCGGAGCCTTACGAAATTGAAAGAAAATATCTGATTGAATATCCGGATATCAAATGGTTGGAAAATCATCCTTCCTGTCAGCGAATCGAGATTATTCAGACATATCTTAACAGCGCTTCAGGTGAAGAAGTTCGTGTACGCCAGCGTGGCATCGATGGAGACTACATATATTTCCAAACCATCAAACGTAGGGTATCGGATGTAAAACGTGTTGAAATTGAACGGCGTCTTTCTCAGGCAGAATATCTCAAACTTCTGATGGAAGCAGATACAACCAGACGTCAGATTCGGAAAACAAGATATTGTCTCACCTATGAGAATCAGTATTTTGAAATTGATATTTACCCGTTTTGGAATGATAGGGCAATTGCCGAGATAGAACTCAGTGACGAGAACACCGACATTACGTTTCCTGAACAGATAAAAGTGATTAAAGAAGTCACCGACGATGATGCTTACAAAAATGCTTCGTTGGCTAAATTATGAGGTGACATATGGGAAGCATTGGTTTCAAAAAGAAAGATGCAGAAAAGATGTTTGATTTTGAGTGTGAAGTGATCCGTAAACTTGATAAAAGGAAACCATTTAAGTCAGTATAAATGATATTAAACTATACGGGTTTTCTGAAAAAAAGATCAGGTATAAAAATCCTCCATTTACAGATACTATTTCAAAAAACGGAAAGTAAAGCCAACAGGTACTGTAAATGGAGGATTTTTATCGTTTGTTTCCCGGAGAACTTGCAGAATATGGAGAATTATTTCAGATCAGCTTTTGGCAGAACTGTATGGAATTCCCAAAAAAAGCGGTACAACGACGGCGGGAATTTGGAATGGCCCCGCGCATAATCTTCCTGTTTTTCCACATACTAACTTTACATTACTTAATATGGAAAACAGCGAAAACCACAGGAGGAATGAAAAAATTATGAAAGCAACCGGAATTGTAAGAAGAATCGACGACTTGGGAAGAGTCGTTATGCCTAAGGAAATACGGCGCACCATGCGGATCAGAGAAGGCGACCCGCTTGAAATATATACTAATAATGACGGCGAGGTTATTTTTAAAAAATATTCACCGATCGGGGAATTGTCGGCATTCTCGGTACAGTATGCGGAAGCACTGCACAAAATCGGTGGTTTGCCGGCCGTGATCTGCGATCGGGATCATGTGGTTGCCGTTGCCGGCTTGCCGAAAAAAGAAATGGTGGAACGTCGGCTGTCGGTAGAAATGGAAAACATATTGGAAAACCGCAAGATGGTGATGCTGTCAGACGAAGAAGCCGGTATCAAGCCCGTGGACGGAACCGAACGACAGGTGTCGGTTGCCTGTCCGATCCTTGCCGCCGGCGATGTGGCGGGAGCGGTTATGTTTATCACTTCGGATCAGAAAAAACCGGATGACGCTCAGATTAAATTGATTCAGGCGGCCGCTTTGTTTTTGGGCAAGCAGATGGAATCCTAAAACTTATAAATTTTCTTTCCAATTTTAAATTTTATTTCAAAAAGGGTTGATTTTTTAAAGATACTGTGATATACTCATTATTAGCTTAAGATGGTAATGTAGAAAGACTGGGCAATGCCCGGTCTTTCCTTTATGTTTGGAAAGGAAGGTTGCCCGTGGGAAAAAAAAGCGGTAATACGGTGGCACAGATCGAAAAGCTTGCTCGTCCGATTGTAGATGACTTGGGACTCTATCTTTGGGATGTTCGCTTTGAAAAAGAAGGTGCTGACTGGTATCTGCGAATCATTATCGATAGCAATGACGGTATCAGCTGCGATGATTGTGAGGCTGTCAGCCGACCGCTCAGCAAATTGTTGGATGAAACCGATCCGATTGAACAGGCATATTATTTGGAGGTTTCTTCTCCGGGTGTTGAGCGGGAATTGAGAAAGCCGGAGCATTTTGAAGTTTGCATCGGGGATACGGTTAGGGTGAAGCTGATTCGCCCAGTCAACGGCGAACGTGAATTTATCGGAGAATTAGTGAAATACGAAAACAATGTGCTGACGATCCGACAAAATGAAGAAGAAAAAAGCTTTGCTTTTTCTGATTGTGCATTTGTGAAATTGTATGATGACTTTGTGCCGGAGGAGCTGTAGTTAGTTCCTTGATACAATAATGATGGATTGAATGTACAAAATGATAACGAAAATATGATGAATAACAAACAGAAAGGAATCCGTTACAGAGGGAAAACGGATGTGGTCTCAGTTTATGAATAACGAATTTTTTGATGCGTTATTGATGCTTGAAAAAGAAAAAGGCATACCGGCAGATTACTTGTTGGAAAAAATCAAGGCTGCCATCGTGATAGCGGTAAAGCGGGATTTCGGCGGAGTAGAAAACGTAGTGGTTGAAATCAGTCCGGAATCCAGAAAATTTAAGGTCGCTATCGTGAAAGACGTCGTGGAAGAAGTCGAGGATCCGGTGACTCAGATTTCATTGGACGAAGCAAAAAAATACAATAAAAAAGCGCAGATCGGTTCTCCGGTGGAGATCAAGCTGGAAACAAAACAATTCGGCAGAATCGCTGCACAGACAGCAAAGCACGTGATCCGTCAGGGAATCCGCGAAGGCGAAAGAGAGCAAATTTTAGCACAATATGAAAGTAAGCTCAATGAAGTAGTCACTGCGGTGGTTCAAAAAATCGATCCGAAAACCGGAAATGCGACGATTGAGATAGACAAAAACGAAACGGTTTTATTTAAGAACGAGCAGATTCCGGGCGAGGAACTGACCGAAGGCGATCGGATTAAAGTATATGT
>JAQXIB010000231.1 GCA_029007575.1 Clostridiales bacterium
GTATTGCAGATATGTCAGAAACCGCAAAATGGTATGTTGTGCACACTTATTCCGGTTATGAAAATAAAGTGGCGCAAAATATCGAAAAGGTTGTTGAAAATCACAAGCTTCATGACTTGATTGAGGAAATTAAAGTTCCTACCGAAACTGTTGTTGAAGTAAAAGATGACGGTTCAAAAAAGGAAGTGGAACGAAAAATCTTTCCGGGGTATGTGCTCGTAAAGATGATTTTGACCGATGATTCATGGTATGTTGTGCGGAATATCCGCGGCGTTACCGGGTTTGTCGGACCGTCTTCCAAACCGGTTCCGTTGAGCGATAAAGAGGTTGAAGCTCTTGGCGTGGATACGAAACAGGTAGAGGTAGACTATGTAGCAGGGGACAACGTCAAGGTGGTTGACGGACCGTTAAAAGATTTTATCGGAAAAGTAGAACTGGTTGACGCTGATAAGAATCTGGTGAAAGTTATCGTGTCTATGTTCGGGCGTGAAACGCCGGTAGAACTGACTTTAGATCAGGTTGTATCCTGTAAAGATTTTTAGAAAACCCATGTCTGTTTTATACGGACGGTCAGATAGATTGAATGCGTTTGCTTCATGAATCTGAAAGTGGGAGGAACAGGCAAAAAAAGGACTGTTCCGCCAATTACCACAATTATGGAGGTGCAAACAATGGCTCAAAAGGTAACAGGCTTTATTAAGCTGCAAATACCTGCCGGAAAGGCTACTCCGGCACCGCCGGTCGGCCCTGCGTTAGGTCAGCACGGCGTAAACATTATGTCATTTACAAAGGAATTCAATGAGCGTACAAAGAATGATGCGGGATTAATCATCCCTGTTGTTATTACTGTATACGCAGACCGCTCCTTTACCTTTGTAACAAAAACACCGCCCGCGGCTGTTTTGATTAAAAAAGCTTGCGGAATCGAAAGCGGTTCCGGTGTACCGAACAAAACAAAGGTTGCAAAGATTACCAGGGAGCAGGTTAAGCAAATCGCTGAGCAGAAAATGCCCGACCTGAACGCCGCGAATATCGACTCTGCTATGAGCATGATTGCCGGTACAGCGCGTTCTATGGGTATCGAAGTCGTCGATTAATTGCCCGCTGGTGGGAGGACAAATCCGCTATTAACCACTCATGAGGGAGGAAAATGTAATGAAACACGGTAAAAAATACGTTGACAGCGCAAAGCTGGTTGACCGTAATACAATGTATGACACTGCCGAAGCGATTGGACTTGCTGTTCAGACCGCGAAAGCAAAGTTTGATGAAACTGTCGAATTGCATATCAGACTGGGTGTAGACTCTCGTCACGCTGACCAACAGGTTCGTGGTGCGGTTGTTCTGCCGAACGGTACTGGTAAAGAAGTAAGAGTTTTGGTTTTTGCCAAAGGCGATAATATTGCTGCTGCACAGGAAGCCGGCGCTGATTATGTCGGATCTGATGAATTGGTTCAGAAAATTCAAGGTGAAGGCTGGATGGATTTTGATGTTGTCATCGCTTCTCCGGATATGATGGGCGTTGTCGGTCGTTTGGGTAAAGTTTTGGGCCCGCGTGGCTTGATGCCGACGCCGAAAGCCGGAACGGTTACTCCTGACGTGGCAAGAGCTGTGAAAGAAGCCAAAGCCGGTAAGATTGAATATCGTTTGGATAAAACCAATATTATTCACTGCCCGATCGGTAAAGCTAGCTTCGGACCGGAAAAGCTGGAGCAGAACTTTAACACCTTGATGGATGCTATTGTAAAAGCGAAACCTGCGGCTGCAAAAGGTCAATATGTGAAATCCTGCGTTGTTTCTACGACAATGGGACCGGGCGTAAGAATTAATCCGGCAAAATTTGCGTAAATAAGTATTGACAAATATGGTTTCACACGATATAATATTATTGTTGTTTGTCTAAAGACAGTAGGTGCCGTTTGGCATAAAGGAAAAACTGCCTACCGAGGAGAAACGCATATTTACATGTTTTGATATGTGTATTATGTGTCCTTTCTTTGCGGTTTGCGGAGAAGGGACTTTCTTTTTCCGGTGCGGTTCTTTAGATGGCGTATTATTTTATACGGAGGTGAATATTTATGCCAAGTGAAAAAGTTTTAGAAAGCAAAAAACAGATTGTTGCTGATTTAACCGAAACTTTAAAATCTTCAGTTGCCGGCGTACTCGTTGATTATAAGGGTATCAATGTTGCTGATGATACAAAGTTGAGAAAGGAACTCAGAGAGGCTGGCGTGGAGTACAGTGTTGTGAAAAATACGATGCTTCGCTTTGCAGCTAAAGAAGCCGGCTTAGAAGTCTGGGATGAGTTCTTACATGGTACTACGGCACTGGCTGTAAGCAAAGAAGATCCGATTATTGCGGCTAAGATCGTTGCAAAATATGTTGATGCAATTAAAGGTGATGTGTTTACCATTAAATCCGGTTTTATGGATGGTAAGGTTATTGACACTGATACCGTAAATGCATTGGCTAAAATTCCGACGAAAGAAGTTCTTATTGCTACAATGCTCAGCAGCTTGAATGCTACTATTTCCAAGTTTGCTGTTGTTATTGATCAGATCGCAAAGAAAAAAGAAGAGGAAGTTGCATAAGCATCTTTCCTGAACAACACTGATTATTAAAAATTATTGGAGGGTATTATTATGGCTTCAGAGAAAATCATGAACATGATTGAAGAAGTAAAGGCACTTACTGTATTAGAGCTTTCTGAATTAGTAAAAGCGTTAGAGGAAGAATTCGGCGTATCCGCAGCTGCTGTTGCAGTTGCTGCTCCTGCTGCCGGTGGCGCTGCTGCTGCAGAAGAAGAGAAAACTGAATTTGATGTTGTTCTCGCTGAAGTGGGCGACAGCAAAATGGGCGTTATCAAAGCGGTGAAAGAAGTTACCGGTCTCGGCTTGAAAGAAGCAAAAGAGATTGTTGACGGTGCACCAAAGACCATTAAAGAGGCTGTTTCCAAAGCTGATGCTGAGGCAATGAAAGCAAAATTGGAAGAAGCAGG
>JAQXIB010000232.1 GCA_029007575.1 Clostridiales bacterium
GGAATGGTTTCGGTGCCGTAAGCGAGCGCCGCTACCGCCTGCGCACCGCCCAACAGGAACACTCTGTCCACGCCGCAGATCGCCGCGGCAACCAGAATATCGGGGTTGGCTTTGCCGTCTTTGGTGGGCGGCGTCACCATAATGATCTCTTTCACGCCCGCGATTTTTGCAGGCACCGCATTCATCAGCACCGAGGACGGATAGGCTGCCGTACCGCCCGGTACATACAAGCCGACTCTGGAAAGTCCCCGCACCCGCTGGCCGACCATCACACCGTTTGGCAGGGTATTGACAAAGCCCTGCTGTTTCTGGCGGTTGTGGAAATCGGAAATATTCTCCATGGCGTTGAGCAGTGCGTCAACAAATTTGCTGTCTGCATTGGTCAGCGCGTCATTGATTTCTTCTCTCGACACTTCTATGTAAGGCGGCAGCTTGCCGTCAAATTTTTCGGTATAGGCGCGAACAGCCTGATCTCCGTTTCGCTTTACATCCTCTATGATCTGCGCGACCACCTCGGTCACCTGTTTATCCACCGCGGTACTGCGTGCTTTCAGCGCGGCAAGCAGCTCTTTTTCGCTGGTTCCGTCCGCTTTGATTTTTCTGATATTCATCTGTAACCTCCGTTATTCTCCTCGGATTTGGATCACTGTTTTTATTGTACCGATATCGACGATAAAAGTCAATCTTTGATGCAGCTTTTCATTTTGGCGATCAGCTCTTCGATCTCCGCCTTGCGTAGCTTCATACCGGCGGCGTTAACGATCAGCCGTGCCGAGATCGGTGCCACGTCCTCGATCACTTCCAGCCCGTTTTCTTTCAGCGTCGTTCCGGTCTCCACGATATCCACAATGCCGTCGGACAGCCCGAGCAGCGGCGCCAGCTCAACCGAGCCTTCTATTTTTACGATATCGACATCCATTCCCTTGCTCTCGAAATAATTCCGCGTCACATTCGGATATTTGGTCGCTACTGTTTTGACCGCATATCCGCCGTAAAAAACGCTGTCTTTTTTGGCAGCCAAGGCAAACCGGCATCTGCCGAATCCCAGATCCAGCACCTCAAAAAAATCGCCGCCGTATTCCATAATGGTATCCTTGCCGACCACGCCCATATCGCAAACACCGCACTCCACATAGGTGATCACGTCGGCGGCTTTGGCAAGCACAACTTCCAGATTGGCGTCCGGAACCTCTAATATCAGTTTTCTGCCCTTGTTGAGCAATTGGCTGCAATCAAAGCCCAGTTGCTCGAACAACCCCACCGTATCTTTTTCCAAACGGCCTTTGGTCAATGCGATTCGTATTGGTTTCATGCCTCAGTTTCCTTTCCGATGATATCCACTCTGCCGATTCCTTTGGTTTTTGCGTATTCTCTTGCCTTTTCCGCGGTGTTCAGCACACAATATTCTGCGACCAAGCCGCTCTCGATCAATGCTTTTGCGTGCATTAACGCTTTCATCTCATAGCCGTCCTCTCCGAACACCAGCACATCCGGCACCGTTGCGCGGATGTCATCGGTGGTTTTGAGCAGGTTGCGCGCTACCGCATCCACATTGATACCGAAGCCGGTTGCAGGTAGGTCGGTGCCGAACTCGGCAATCAGCGTATCATACCGTCCTCCCGACAGCACCGTTTCTCCGAAGCCCTCGATATAGCCGCGGAAAACCACGCCGGTATAATAATCAGTGCGGTTAACAATTCCCAAATCCACCGATATTTTTTCCTTGAGTCCCAACGCCGCCAGATCGTTGTATATGGATTTGAGATAAGACAGGATGTACTCGGTTTTTGCATCATCGAACAGATTCGCCGCCTTGTCAAAAACCTCTTCGCCGCCAAACAGACTGGGCAGTTGCTTCAAGATTTCTATGGTTTTCGTGTCGCCCTCCAGAGCGTTCAGATAGTCGTTCAGCGCCGGATAATTCTTGCTTTCGATTAGACGGCGGATTTCCTCCCGTTCTTCCGCTTCGATCTTTAAGTTCGAAATCAAGCTGTGGAACAGCCCGATATGTCCGATCTCCAACCGGAAGTCGGTGGTTTTGCAAGCATTCAGCGCCTCCACCGCGGTGGTGATCACCTCTAAATCCGCCCGTCGGGAATCACTGCCGATAATCTCGATGCCGGTCTGCACCACCTCGTCGCTCCGTCCTTTGAGTCTGGGATTTGCCATAAAAACGCTCTGATTATAAAACAACCGGATTGGCAACTGATACCCCTTTAAACGGGTGGCGACCAGCCGCGCAATCGGGATGGTGGAATCGGGGCGCAGTACAACCAAGCGTCCCTTGCTGTCCACCAGCTTATACATCATTTCTACCGGCATCATTCCGGTTTTCAAATCATATACATCCAAAAATTCCAGTCCGGGCGTCACCACTTCGGTAAACCCCCGACCCGAAAAAACTCTGCTTAGAATCCCTTCTACCGTTCTTCTTGCCTCGCATTCTTCAAACAGCAGATCCCGCGTGCCCTCGGGTGTGATCCATTTATTTTTATTCAAAAGCGCCATCTCCCTGCTTTGTATTTCGTCTATCACTTTAGTATGCTAATATGTTAACATATTAGCACGAAAAAGTCAACCTGACGTTTTTCATAACGTTCTAAGGCCGATGGATCATTTTACCGGTAATAGTGTATAGATACTCCGACCGGTAACGCACTGTGCTTCCGTTAGAAATCCGGAACAGGCGGGAGCAATGCCCCCGCCTGTATCTATTACAACATATTATCCCAAATCGGCCTGTTCCTCGCCTTTCAGCTTGTGAAGCAGGCTGACGATCTTTTTGTTCGGGTCGATCAAATCTCCGATGGAAGCATCGTGATTCATCGCGTCAATAACATACGCCGTGTATTTTGACAGATCAACGTCCACGATCCACGGTCTGTCCAAAACCGCTTGCGGACGATAATTCAGGTTGGTGATGAAAATTTTATCAAACAACCCCTCTTTGTATGCTTTATCGAATTTATCCAAACCGTTGCAGAACAAACCGAAAGTAATAAAGCTGAAGATCCGTCTGGCTCCTTTCTCCTTCAGGTGTTCAAAGGTGTCGATCAAAGAACCTCCCGAAGAAATCATATCGTCAATCACGATCACATCTTTGCCGGCAATTTCTTTACCGATATATTCATGGGATTCGATCGGGTTGGAACCGTTGACGATCTGAGACAGATTGCGGCGTTTATAGAACATACCCACTTCCAGATTGAGTACCGAAGAATAAGCAAGGCACCGGCTGATACCGCCCTCATCCGGCGACACAATCAACAGTTGCTCCGGATCAAAGGCAATGTCTTCCACGTTTCTGACCAAAGCCTTGATCATCTGATAAGTCGGGCTCATATTGTCAAAACCGCTCAGCGGAATCGCGTTCTGCACCCGAGCGTCATGCGCATCATAGGTGACAATGTTGGATACGCCCATATGCACCAATTCCTGCAACGCGGTGGCGCAGTCCAGAGATTCCCGGAAAGTACGCTTATGCTGTCTGCCCTCATACAGCATCGGCATGATCACGGTGATCCGTTTTGCCTTGCCGCCGATTGCCGCAATGACACGCTTTAAATCCTGAAAATGGTCGTCCGGGCTCATCGGTACTTCCTGCCCGTACATTTTATAAGTGATGCTGTAATTAAACGGATCTACAATGATGAAAATATCTCGTCCGCGAACCGATTCCAAGATCAAGCCTTTCGCCTCTCCGGTTGCAAACCGCGGACAATCCGCTTTGATCATACAATCCTTAGAAATACCATGCCACTTTTGCAGATAATACTCTACCTTGTTCCCGAACTCCTCACAGCCCTTCATGCAAATCAAACCGAGCTTTGCAACAGTCCCGTTTTCCATTTAACCATCCTCCATTTTTCCGCAATTCAGTTGTTACTATTATTATAGCCCACAATAACCCTTTCGTCAATTGCCGCCGATTCGGAAAGCAGTAATTTATGATAAAAATTTTTATTCTGTTTTTACTTTCTTTTTGTGAAAATGGTTCTAGTTGTTTGCAAAATACTTTAACGGTCTGCAAAGCAATCATTGCTTTTCGGAATCCCGTTTTGTCTGACAGGAACTACGCTGCGAACAACCGGAACAGCCTCCACAGCAGCCGCCCTTTTTTCGCCGTTTGATCATAATTACCGCAGCCACGATCACCAATGCCGCCAATATTCCCAATACGATCCAATCTGCCGGACTCATTTTTATCCTTCCTTTTTGTTTTCTGCTTCGGACGCAGCGCCGCTCAGCCGATAAATAACCTACCGATCTGATAGATCGCCATTGCGACCAAATATGCCACGCCGGTCTGGTAAGCCGCCGTCAAAATCGCTCTGCGATAAGAACCAAGCTCCCGCTTGGTTGCCGCAAACGCCGCAATACAAGGCATATACAAAATCGTGAAGGTCAAGAACGAAAATGCGCTCAACGGAGTAAAAATGGTGTTCAGCACCGACGAAAGCGCCGCGTCACTGGTTGCTCCCGTCAATACCGCCAAGGTGCTTTTCACCGATTCTTTCGCCGTCAGCCCCGAAATTAAAGCTGTCGACGCCCGCCAGTCCTTAAATCCGAGCGGTATAAAAAGCGGCGCAATGACCGAACCGATCGATGCCAAAATGCTGGCGGAGCTGTCCGAAACCATGTTCAGTGACCAATCGAAGCTCTGTAAAAACCAAATGACAATGGTGCCGACAAAGATCACCGTAAACGCTTTGTGGACGAAGTCCTTTCCCTTTTCCCACATATGTAATACCACACTTCGTGCCGACGGCATACGATATGCGGGAAGCTCCATAACAAACGGAACGGGATTGCCCTTAAACACGGTGCTTTTGAGCAACAGTCCCGACAAAATCGCAACAATAATGCCCAGGATATACAGGCCACTCATCACAAGACCGCCGTGATGGGGAAAGAAAGCCATGGTGATCATGCCGTAGATCGGCAGTTTCGCACTGCAGGACATGAACGGTGTCAGCATGATGGTCATTTTGCGATCTCGATCACTGGAGAGTGTTCTCGTCGCCATGATGGCCGGCACACTGCATCCGAAGCCGATCAGCATCGGCACAAAGGAACGTCCCGACAATCCGATT
>JAQXIB010000233.1 GCA_029007575.1 Clostridiales bacterium
TCCACACGTCCCATTCCGGTTTCCTCTACGCCCATTTTTGCCATGATTTCAGCATCATCTAAAATCAGCTTTCGGATTTGAGTGATAATTTTTTCTTTGTCTTCCACAGACATTGCGCGAATTTTTTTGTAAGCTTCAGCAGCCGCTTGAATCGCTTCTTCCATAGTAGAAAAAATGCCGAAATATGCTCTTCCGTTATATGAAGTTGAAGTATAACCAAGGCTTTTTTCTGCTTTTGCTTCTTTTGCAGCAGATTTGCTTTCAGCAGCCGCTGTTTCAGAAGCAATTCTGGTAACTACTTTTTTTACAATTTCGCTTACCTGTGATTCTGTTATTGACTCGTTCACTTAATATCCTCCTTCAAATATTTTTTTACCAAACTCCGCAAGTGCCGTATCTTGTTCGGCAGATCCGCCGCTGACACCTAAAGCGCCAACAATCTCACCGTTTACGGTGAGTGTTACCCCCCCGCCGAAAATCACGATTTTTCCGGAATTTGTATATTGTAATCCATATAATGAAGCGCCCGGCTGGCTTAATTTTCCGACCTGTTCGGTGCTCATTTTTAAGGATGTACTGGTAAAAGCTTTATTTATTGCAATATCAATACTTGCAATAAAGGCATCGTCATCACGCTTTAAGCTCAAAAGGTTTCCGCCGTTATCGCAAACCGCAGCAACCACTTTGATACCTTGCTCTCGCGCTTTCATAATCACTACCTTGCAAAGATCGTCCGCAATATCGCTCAAGTTTCGATGAGCAACGGCAAGATGAATGCCGTCTGTTGAAATCGCCGGCTTTGTATCAGATACGGTTTCGTTTTTCTCGGAAACAGCACTGGTGGTATCAGCAAGTCTTGCCAATGCGTAGATATAATCGGAAGTCCGATTGATCCAGCTTAATACTTCCCTGCTGATTCCGCCGATTTGGGACAGCGCGATCGCTTCCCGCTCACAACGGCGCATCACCGTTCGTGCAACATCCAACGCCGCGCCTCCGGCCGTTTTTCCCGGCGTGATGAATTCGGTAAAACTGCCCGTTTGAGACATAATCGCATCAATTTCTTGTTCTTGGGCTTTGATTTTGTCCGCAGTGGCAAATTTTTCTGCTCCTGCCAATTCGCCGTTTAACGCATAAATATCTTTTTGCAATTGTTCTACCTTGGCACGAAGCTCCGAATTTAAATGAGCTTTTGCGGTTCCAAGAGTGGAGTTTGCTTCATCCAAAGTTCCTAACACAGAAAAAATCGGACTGTTTTTCGGGATATTTTTACGGTTCATGGTACTGGTAAATCCTCTGTCTCCTGCTTTTGTATAAATACTCAACCGTTCTCACCCCCTTAATCCGACATTGCAAGGCCGAGCGCCACCGCACTGTGCGGCTCCAGAAAGCCCAACAAATTGGCGCGTCCCGATGCAATTCTATATGATGCAAGATATTCCGATAAAATATCAGGTATCTCAAAATCCTGTGAACTACCGCCGACCAACACGACTGATCCGATTCCGCGAATCTCTCCGTTCGGGGAAACCGCTTTTAACGCACGTTCGACGTTGACGAGAAATACTTTTTTCTTTGCTTCCCGTCTGACCAGCGCAATTTTATCGATCGTTAGCCGATTGGAAGATCGTATCGGCACTAATCCGTCCGGAGTAACGATTACCACACGGGAAAACAATTCGGGCGGCAACGGTTCCGAAGCGAATTTCACCGATGAATCCTCAAAGCGCAGATACAGCAGTCCTTCTACCTTAGCCAAAGGATATTTTTTGATCAGCTCAGCAATATCCCGATCCTTTAAATCCAACTCCGAGTTAATGATTTTTGTTACCATTTCACCGGCGCCGGCATGATGGATTGAGGTGACGTTTCCGTTACGGTCGATGAGCGCCGCATCGGTAGAACCTCCGCCAAGGTCAACAATCGCAAGCGGAGTGTCGGCACCGGGCGTTGTCAAAGCACCTTTCAGCGCCATTTCCGCCTCTTTTCCGGCAACTCGGACAGCGATACCGGTTTTCTCGGAGATGCCCTTGGCAATCGCTTCCATCGGAAGCTTCATGGTCTTGACCATGGCAGCCAGCATCACGACGTTTTCCATCGCGGATTCATTCGCGATAGCACCCGCAACCTCAACCGAAGAAAACGTATCTGCCGATAACAGGTCCACGATATGGAGTTTTTCGACATTCTCGTTGCACAATTCAGCCATCGTTTGCTTGATTCTGCTGATCAGACCTCCGGCATTGGTGCCCGATTCTCCGATGACATCAATAATTTCTCCGGCCTCCGCGACCGCTTTCATGATTGCGTCCGCACCGCTGTTCACTTCGATCGTAATTGTTTTATTGGATCCGATGATCTTAATGCTTCCGGCAGGAATTTTTTTGGTTTCCACTGAAGCGCCTTCCGCATGGATCACCACGCCGGAACGACATCCCGTCAGGCTTCGCGCTACCGGTATGGCATCTCTGGTTTCATCCGGTGTTAAGCCGAACAATCCTGCGATGCCGTACGGATTCGAAAGCGTTTTGATGCTTTCTCCGTTGTTTGCCACCTCAACAGCGGCCTTGACACCTAACTGAACCTTATCAATGCCGGAAACTTCATCGACAATCGGGATGACT
>JAQXIB010000234.1 GCA_029007575.1 Clostridiales bacterium
CTGTATTTGCAATTCGGACAGACATAGTGCGGCATCAGCGGATTGACCTCCGAGATACCCGCCATGCTCGCGACGAACGAAGAGCCCACCGATCCACGGGAGCCTACCAGATATCCGTGCTGTTCCGAATCGTATACCAGCTTCTGCGCGATCATATACAACACGGCAAATCCGTGTTTAATAATCGAAGTCAATTCCTTGTCCAACCGCGTGCTGACAATGTCGGGCAGCGGATCACCGTAAATCTGTTTGGCACGGTTCCAGGTGATCTCCTGCAGCTGTTCCTCCGCGCCCTCAATGGTCGGCGTAAAGGTTCCGAGCGGAATCGGGCGGACATCCTCCACCATATCGGCAATCAGATTGGTATTGGTCACTACCACCTCAAACGCCTTTTCCCGTCCCAGATAGGAAAACTCCTCCAGCATTTCATCGGTCGTGCGCAGATAGAGCGGCGCCTGCTGGTCGGCATCCGAAAACTTCATGCCCGACATCAGCACCGCGCGAAAGATCGCATCTCCGGGGTTCAGGAAATGCACGTCACAGGTCGCCACGACCGGCTTGTTCAAGGCTTCTCCCAGCTTGACCACCGTTTTGTTAAACTCTTTGATCCGTTCAAAATCCTCGACGATTCCCTCTCGGATCATGTACTCGTTATTTCGGAGCGGCTGAATCTCCAGATAGTCATAAAACGAGGCGATGTCACAAAGCTCCGCCCACTTTTTCCCCGAAACGATCGCCTGATACAGCTCGCCGGCTTCGCAGGCGCTTCCGATGATCAAGCCCTCACGGTGCTTGATCAGCTCGCTTTTCGGGATACGGGGGCGTTTACAATAATATTTCAAATGCCCGTATGAAATCAGCTTGTAAAGATTTTTCAACCCGACCTGATTTTTCACCAGTATGATCTGGTGATAGGTTTTTGCCTTTTTCACATCGCAGCCCGACAGCTTGCAGTTGATATCCTGTATGCGCTCGATTTGGTAGTCGGTTTTCATGATCTCGGCCATTTTAGTGAAAATTTCCGCCAGCACCGCCGCATCATCACAGGCACGGTGATGATTGAACTCGCTGCATTTGAGATGCTCCGCCACCGTGTTGAGCTTATGATTCTTTAAACCGGGGAAAAGATTTCGGGCAATTGGCACCGTATCGATCGCCGTAAAATCACAGGAAAGCTCGGAGCGCTGTGCCGCCGCCTCGATAAACCCCATATCGAAAGGCGCGTTATGGGCAATCAGCACCTTGCATTCCCCGCAGAAATCGTAAAACAGGCGCAGTGCCTCCGCCTCTTCGGGCGCGTCCGCCACCATTTCATTGGTGATGCCGGTCAGCTCGGTGATCTTGGGCGGTATACTCCGTTTCGGATTGACAAAGGTGTTGAAGCTGTCGATCACCTCGCCGCCCCGCACCCGCACCGCGCCGATCTCGGTCAGCCGATCGTTATATGCATTGAGTCCGGTGGTTTCGGTATCGAAGACGATAAATTCGTCCTCCAGACTGCTGTTGTCCGCTCCGACCACGACCTCGACAATGTCGTTGACGAAATAGCCCTCCACTCCGTAAATAACTTTAAACTCTCCGCCGTTTTTCCGAATCGCCTCCACCGCATTCATGGCGTCAGGAAACGCCTGCACCACGCCGTGATCGGTGATGGCGATGGCTTTATGTCCCCATTCAAAAGCGGTGTTGACCAGCTTGTCCGCCGGCGTCATGCCGTCCATCGCCGACATATTGGTATGCAGATGCAGTTCCACCCGCTTTTGCTCGCATTTATCGGTCTTTTTCTTCTTTTTCACCTTCATGATATGCTGCGGTTTGATGGTAATCTCTTTATCATATTTATCGTATGTAACCTCACCCTTGACCAGCACCGTCTGTCCCTTTTTCAGCTCCATCAGCGGCTCCGCTTTGGCCTTGTCCATGATCACCTTCAGGGTGTTGGAGCTGGTATAGTCGGTGATATTGATGCTCAGTATCACCTTGGAGCCGTCCCGCGAATCTCGGCTGTCAACCGCAAAAATGTCGCCCCACACGCAAACCCTGCCGCTTTCCATAGTCACCTCGGAAAGGGCGACCGGCTGCTCAGTGATCGCCTTGCCGATCACGACCTCGGCGCTGTCGTTGACAAAGGGCAGCGTGGAAAAATCGATTTTCATCCGTTTCGGAATGGTGAAATCCCGCTTATATTCCTGCTTCGGTGCAGGCGCGGAGGCAGGCTTGGGCGGCTCCGGTCTGACCACCGGTTCCGGCGCCGGCATGGAGGCCATCAGACTTTCAAAATCCTCATCGCTGACCGACAAAACACCGTCGAATACAACGGTGACATTGGTGCTGAATTCCTCAGCAATCAGCTTGGCAAGCTCGGTGTCTACGTGCGCTTTCTGCAGAATCTCCGCGCCGCCGTTTTTGAGGTTAATGGTGCAGACGCCGTCCGCAAACGATGCCTCCGCTCCGTCGAAATAACCGTTGACAACCTTGGCAGTGGTTTTCAAGCGTTCTACCAACTGCGGGAAATATTCGGCGCAAAGCATATCCGGCGTATATTTCGGAAACAGGTGAAAGCTCTTGAGCTCCATCGCCTGTATAATATATCGTTCAAAATCCAGAATGACCGATCTGTCCAGCAATTCCCCATACTTTGCCGTCAAAAACACTTCCGAGTCCTCCCGGCAAATATCCAGCGTCAGCACTTCGCCCTCCGACACCGCAAGAAAGCTGTCATCTATCAGTTCGCCGAACACGTCCTTTAAAGTTGCCATTGAAAAATCCTTCCTCTTTATATATCTCGAATCAGACAGGCGCAGGTCGCGCAGCCGATGTCTTACAGCTTGTCAATTTCCTCCAGCAGCGCCGATAAGATTTCAGCTTCCGGCACCTTGCGGAGAATCTCCCCTTTTTTAAATAGCACCGCACAGCCGTCGCCGCCGGCAATCCCGATATCTGCCTCTCGCGCTTCACCGGGCCCGTTGACCACACAGCCCATCACCGCGACCTTGATCTTTTTGTCACAGTCCCGCAGTGCTTCTTCTACCCGTTCGACCAGCGGGATCAGGTCGATTCTCGTTCTACCGCAGGTCGGACAGGAGATAAACTGCACGCCGCTGTCATATTTGCCGATGCTTTTTAAAATATCCTTTGCGGCGTATACCTCTTTCACCGGATCGGCAGTCAGCGACACCCGTATGGTAGCGCCGATCCCGTCTAACAGCAGACTGCCGATGCCTACAGCGCTTTTGATGATTCCCATCCGCTCGCTGCCTGCCTCGGTCACGCCGAGGTGCAGCGGATAATCGCTGCGTTCCGCCATCAAGCGGTAAGAAGCTACCATGGTCGGCACATCGGAGGATTTAATCGAAATCACGATATCGTCAAAATCGTACCGGTTGAGCAAGCCGATATGATATTCCGCCGATTCGCAAAGCGCCTCCGGCGTGGGCTTGCCGTATTTCGCGAGGATTTCCTTTTCCAGTGAACCCGCATTCACGCCGATCCGAATCGGCACGCCTTTGGCACGACAGGCCTGCGCGACCGCTTTCACCCGATCGGCATCCCCGATATTGCCGGGATTGATACGGATTTTGTCGACCCCGGCCGCCACGCTTTCCAGCGCCAGCCGATAATCAAAATGGATATCCGCCACCAGCGGAATGTTCACCTTTTCCTTGATTGCGGGAATCAGCCGTACCGCTTCCTTGTCCGGCACTGCCGCCCGAATAATGTCACAGCCCGCCTGCTCCAGCCGCACCGCCTGTGCGACACTACCGGCGATATCGTCGGCACGCACATTCAGCATTGATTGGATGTAAATTTTTTCTCCGCCCAGAACACAATTGCCGACCCGGACTTTTTTGGTCTGCTTTTCCATAACCGTCTGTCCTTTCCCACAGCGCTTTTATCCCTGAAACAGCCGAACAATATCGTTGAAGGTCACAAACACCATCAACAGCAGCATTGCGATCAGCCCTGCCGCATGGATATATCCCTCATATTTCGGATTGACCGGTTTGCGGCGGATTCCTTCTATGATCAAAAATACCAGCCGCGCCCCATCCAATGCCGGTATCGGCAGCAGGTTGAACACCCCGACATTGATGGTGATAAAGGCAATCATGTTGAACAAGCTGCTCATGCTGATGCCAGCCACCTGTCCCAGTGCCGACCCGACTCCCACCGGTCCGGACAACGCATCCACCCCGACCTTGCCGGTCAACAACTGCACCAACGACAGCCAGACGATCCGCGCAACATACGCCGTATTCAATGCCGTATATTTCAAAACGCTGAACACATTTTTGCTCTCACTCGCTACAAAAAACGGAAATTTTTCGGTATCCTGTCCTTCTTCGTTTTTCACCGTCACATAATTCACCGGAACATCATTGAGGGTGACCTTTTTCCCATCACGGCGTACCACCATGTCTACGACTTTATCCTCATCCTGCGATATCGAAAAGGCAATGTCCTGCTCAATAAACATCGTTCTGCCGTTGATCTTCAGGATTTTATCTCCCGTTTTCAGCCCTGCCTGCTCGACTGCATAGGGAGCAGTACCGTTAAACTGCTTTACCACAGTGGTCGGGATATCTCCGGTGCGGAAAATATTGAGGAACATCAAGATCACAAACCCCAGCAGGACATTCATAAACGCACCCGCAACCACCACAATGATCCGTTTCCATACCGGCTTTTTGCAGAAAGCGCCCTCGTCCTCCGATTCGCTGTCCTCGCCCTCCATGCTGACGAAGCCGCCGATCGGAAACAAGCGCAGCGCATACTTGGTACCGCCTTTTTCAAAATGGAAAATCGTCGGGCCCATGCCAAGCGCAAACTCATGCACCGTCACTCCGCTCGATTTCGCGGCAATAAAATGCCCCAATTCATGAATAAAAATAATCACGCCGAACACCAATATGGTGATCAACACCGTAATCAAGGTCTGCATCGATCCATCCTCCGCTCTCTTTGTTCACCGACCGATTGATTCAGCAGCCGGTTTGCTGCAATACCCATTCTCTTGCGCGGGCGTCTGCCGCAATAATGTTCTCCACGGTCACCTCGCCGCTTGGCGCTATCCTGTCGAGTGATTTCAACACCAATATGCCGATATCAGTAAAAGCAATTTTCTTTGCCAGAAACAAGGCGACCGCCTGTTCGTTTGCGCCGTTGACCACCGTCGGATACAAGCCGCCGCGGGTGATGGCTTCTTTACAGGCTTTTAAGCAGATAAAGGTTTCCTCATCCGGCTCGGCAAAGGTTAGTTTGCCGCACTCGATCAGCGAAAGCTGCTTGGTGGGGCAGAGAAACCGATCGGGATAGGTCAGCGCATACTGGATCGGGATCCGCATATCGGGCACGCCAAGCTGCGCAATCACCGAATAATCGTGATACTCCACCGCTGAATGCAGCACGCTCTCCCGATGCACGACGATTTGGATGTCCTTCGCCTGCTTCCCGAACAGCCGCACCGCTTCGATCAGCTCCAACCCCTTATTCATCAGGGTTGCCGAGTCGATCGTAATTTTTGCACCCATATTCCAATTCGGATGCTTCAAGGCATCCTCCGGCGTGACCTGTGCAAGCTGCTCTTTGGTATATCCGTAAAACGGGCCGCCCGATGCCGTCAGAATAATGCGATTCACCTGATCGGTACGGTTGCCCTGCAATGCCTGAAAAATCGCGGAGTGCTCGCTGTCTACCGGCAGAATTTTCACGCCGTTTTCCGCTGCCGCCCGCATCACGATTTCGCCGCCGGTCACCAGCGTTTCCTTGTTGGCAAGCGCGACATCCTTTTTTGCCGCGATCGCCGCCAAAGTGGGCTGCAATCCGATCATGCCCACCACCGCATTGAGCACGATATCCGCCTGTTCCTGCGCCGCCAGCTCGCACAGACCTTCCATGCCGGCAGTCACCCGAACACCGGTATCCGAAAGATTTTCTTTTAACTTTTTGTATAAATCTTCTCTATAAATACAAACTGTATCCGGTAAAAAAGCGCGTGCCTGTTGTTCCAGCAGCTCGATACTGCTGTGCGCCGCCAGTCCGGATACCTCAAAATGCTGCGCCCGCACAACGTCCAATGCCTGTGTTCCGATCGAACCGGTCGAGCCGAGTATGGTAATTTTTTTCATTACTCCGATTTCTCCTTTTAAACCGACGAACGCTGTTCCCTTGCCGCTGATCTGCCGGGCAGTGCTCTCTACTTATACTAAAATCTAATTGAAAGCTTTCATCGATTTCCGAGGATGAATTTTGTCAGAAAAGGCAGACGACGCCGCTGGGCTGACGCCCAGCAAGGAGGATAACGCTTTCTGGCGCAATTCAGACCGGAAAGAATGGAAGTGTTTCATTAGATTTTAGTATTATCAGTTTATGTAACTTTTGTGCCATTTATTTCCTCTCTGCTGTCTGTTCGGACAGCAGAGAGGAAATAAACGCATCAAGGCGTTCCAAACACCGCGTTTTATTTTCCCGTAAAAACAGGATACCGCCCGTGCAGATAGACACGGGCGGAACAGCTTATACTAAAATCTAATTGAAATCTTTCATCGATTTCCGAGGATGA
>JAQXIB010000235.1 GCA_029007575.1 Clostridiales bacterium
ATCTGGGGAATCTCCATTCCTTTTTATAATGTAACTTTTGTTTCCGGGGAAGGGAGTTGATAGCAAATGAGAAAAAATAAAATCGTGAATCAGCAAAAAGAGTTTTCTATTCTTGCTTTAGATGACGATAAGCTGATGACCGAAACAATACAATCCTATTTTCAGACGGCAGGCTATCGGGTAGATACCGAAAATGATCCCACGAAGGCCGCTGACCGTATTCGTACGAAACAATATGACATCTTGTTGTTGGATTTTTTAATGCGTCCGATCTGCGGCGACGAAGTGGTTCGTCAAATCCGAGAATTTGATCATGATTTGTTTATCATTTTACTGACCGGACATAAAAGTATGGCTCCGCCGATCCGTACTATCAGAGAACTGGATATCCAGGGATATTTTGAAAAAAGTGAGCGGTTTGACCAACTGGAATTGCTGATTGAGTCTTGTGCCAAATCAATACGTCAAATGCGTACCATCAGAAGCTACCGGGACGGATTGCAGAAAATATTTGAGCTGATCCCTGTCTTGAATTGCCAGCAGAGTGTTGACGAGATTTTGTCCAAGGTGTTGGAGCAGGTGTCGGAATTGCTTTCTTGTCCCAGCAGTTGTGTCTATCTGGACTTTGCACAATTACGGCAGAAGTTTACCCTTGACAATGACACTAAAGCGTTTCGAGGAATAGGTGAATTTGAGGGGCAGGAGCAGTTTGGCTCGGAAATCTATCAAAATCTGTTGGAGGGCGATCGACAGCTTACAGCGGATCCGGACAAGCATTTGCTGATTGCTCCGCTGTTTACCGAAGGACATCAGCTGTTCGGCTCTCTGGTGGCACAGCTGTCAGAAAAAGTGAAGGACGAAGCTTCTCAATTGTTTGAGGTGTACTCCAAACAGGTGGGCTCCATTGTCAGCAATCAGCTTTTACACTATTTGCTGGAGGAGCAGAACAAAAAGCTCAGCGATGCGTATGCCATATTACGTCAAAACCATTTGGAAACGATCAATGTCGTAAGGCAGATGGTTGATGCGAAGGATTTTTATACGCGCGGACATTCTGACAGAGTGTCGTTTTATGCGGTGAAAATTGCGCAGGCAATGAATAAAAGCGAGGCTTATATCGACAGGCTGAAAGTTGCGGGATTGTTTCACGATATTGGAAAAATCGGTATTCCGGACGGTATTTTGCAGAAGCCGGGAAGACTTACCGAAGAGGAATATGCACAAATTAAGCAGCATCCGGTCTTGGGTGGCAAAATTCTGAAATCTATTTCATCATTTCATGATATATTGCCGTTTGTCGAAGCGCATCATGAACGGATTGACGGCTTTGGATATCCGTATGGGCTCAGCGGTTCCGATATTCCGGAAGAATCCCGTATCATCAGCGTTGCGGACGCCTTTGATGCAATGACATCAAAGCGTACTTATCGTGACAATTTGTCGTTGCCGGAAGCGATAGCGGAATTGAAAAGAGGAAAAAATACGCAGTTCGACGGAGATATCGTAGATGTGTTTTTGGGGCTGCTCGATCATTTCGATGATTTCCAAAAACAACTTTCTTGGACGTTCTCAGATGCGGTATTATTTGAGCAAAAATATGGAGGTCATGATGAAACAGTATCTCAGTAAAGAAACCCATTATTATCATAATTTTAAAGAGTTTTTAGTCGATATTGCAGATCGCTATCAAAATCAAATTGCAATCACGACCTACTTAAAGGGAACACAAAAGCAGGAAAAAAGCTTTATAGAACTGAAAAATGACTGCTTTGCTTTCGCCGGAGCGTTGTTTGCGAACGGATTAAACGGAAAGCATATTGCGATTGTCAGCGAAAGCTGTTATGAGTGGCTGGTCGCCTATTTAGGTATTGCGATCAGCGGCGGAGTTGCGGTTTGCATTGATGTGGAGCAATTTGATGATACCATCGAAAAGATGATCGTTCAGGCAGATGCGGAAGCGGCAGTTTGTTCGGCAGGATTATTTCCTTTGTGCGCTTCGATCCAAAGCAAATACGATCAGATGAAAGAGATTATTGTGATTCGTCCTAATGGGGATGAGGCAGTCGGCTTTGATCGATTTATGGAGGACGCGAATCAGAATGACGTACAAGCTTTGCTAGAGGCTTGTGTGCTTGATCCGAAACAGACAGCATCTATTGTATACACTTCAGGGACGACCAGCACGGCAAAACCGGTTATGCTGTCGCATTCGGCAATGTTGTTTAACGCGGCGGATTCCTTGACAATCCTGGATTCCAGAGAAAAAATATTTAATTCTCTTCCGCTGTATCATACCTATGGATTTACTTGCGGCATATTGTGCGGATTGATTCGAGGACTGAATATCTGTATCAGCTGTGACATGAAACGAATGATGCAGGAAATGACCCTTTTCAAGCCCAATATGTTGGTTGCCGTTCCGCTGATCATTGAAGTGATTTATAAATTGTTCTGGTCTTTGCTGGAAAAGACGGATGCAAAAGAAAAGATCCAGAAACAAATTAAAATCGAGTCGGTATTGCATAAGCCATATTCGCTGACGGCTTCCTGTGTGAAAGAAGCGATTAAGGGTAGCTGCGTAGAAAATCTGGATGTTGTGTTGTCAGGCGGTGCTTATCTTGACTGCAATGTTGCGGAGGGGTTGCTGCATTTGGGCGTTGTGGTTTTGCAGGGGTATGGTGTCACGGAATGTTCCCCCAGTATTACCTGCAATCGCAATGAGGATTTCAGTCTTGATTCCGTAGGAATTGTATTGCCCGGTAATCAAGTTAAAATTGTTGACGATGAAATTCTGGTAAAGGGATATTCCTTGATGAACGGCTATTATAAAGCACCGAAATTGACCGAAGAGTCTTTTGAGGACGGATGGTTCAAAACGGGGGATTTAGGCTATTTAGATAAAAAAGGACATTTGCATATCATCGGACGTAAGAAAAATTTAATTGTGATGAAAAACGGTAAAAAAGTGGCTGCCGAGGAAATGGAAAATAAGATTCGGGAATGTCCGCTGGTGAAAGAAGTTGTGGTATACGGCGCGTTGAGCGGTACTTCGATGGATGATGTCAAAATTGCGGCTTCCATTTTCCCGGATCCGTACCTGACCGGACAGATGAGCAGCTATGAGGTTTTGGAGCATTTGCAGGAGTATATTGACCAGATGAATGAAAAACTGCCGATATATAAGCAGATACAGATGATCAATATCCGAGAAACGGATTTTGACAGAACGGCTGCGAAAAAAATCAAACGGCAGATTATCTAGTAAAACGGGCGGGAAAGGTTTGAATCATTGATGCTGGAAGTTATC
>JAQXIB010000236.1 GCA_029007575.1 Clostridiales bacterium
TCACTGCAATGCCGGGCGAAAAAGTCACACCGGCAGAGCACAAACTGGCAGCCGATCCGGAAGGATATGCATATGAAAAGGCAGACGATGCATTTGAAGTAACCGAAAACAGCTACGTTGTTAAGGTTTACTACAAGAAAGTTTTACCTGCTGACGTTACGGTAAACCATATCGGTATCACTTATAATGCAGACGGCAGCGAGAGCAAGAGAGAAGAGTTTGAAGGTGGTCAGACCTTTAAAGCGGATGCAGGCTCTACCGTAAACGCATCTGAGTATGTTTTAACTGAACTGCCGGAAGGCTTCCGCTTCGACCATGCTGATCCGGAAACCGTAACAGTAAGCGAGAACAGCCATGTGATCAATATTTACTACAAAAAGCAGTTGCCTGCGACGATTACCGTTAACCATGTCGGAACGGTTTACAATGCGGACGGCACTGTAAATACGGCAAATGTTGATTTGGGCAATGCTTCTGATACTGTAATGCCGGGCGAAACAGTCAATGCACAGGATTATGTTTTGACCGAATTGCCGGAAGGATATACTTTTAAATCCGTTTCTCCTGAAACCATTTTGGTGGAAGATAACGCTTATGTGATCACCATCAATTATGTCAAGACACTTCCGAAAGAGATCGAGGAGGAAGATCCGCCGTTGAATCCGCCGGCACCTCCGAAAGACGTTGAGGAGGAGGATCCGCCGAAGGGTGCACCTGAGACCGGAGAAACCATGCCTCCTGTTGTACCGATGCTGATGATAGCCGGTGTCATTGTCGGAATCCTGTCCTTCAAGAGAAAAAAAGAAGAAGCATAAATCTGACAGAAAGCTAACAAATAACCGCCGCTCCCTGTAGTATGCAGGGAGCGGCGGTTTGTTGGTTCTATTGGAAATGTCGCTAAGCTTGTTGATCATAGATCTCGCCGGAAAAAAGGGAAGCCAGGACACAGCATACGCTGCCGAGCAAGGGGGCTTCGGTACCGAATGAGGAAGAGCAAACTTCAATTTTTTTATATCCGGCAGAAAAGATATGCAGATTGATTTCGTCTGACAACTGCTCCAGATATCGGCTCGGGAGATAACTTCCTTCGTGCCCGATAATAATCACCTCGGTATCCAAAAGATTGACCATATCGGTCAGCGCAAAGGCGAGCTTGTCGGTCATATCTTCTAAAATGGGGATCGCCCGCCAGTCGTCAGCAATTTCACCAAGCCGGTCTGCGGTTAAGGAGGGCAGGTCGCAAGCCTTTTGAATGCGTTTTAAAATCAGCGGCATACTGATATAGGCTTCCAGACAGCCCCGCCTGCCGCAGCTGCAAACCGGCCCGTTCATGTCCAAGGATAGATGACCGATTTCTCCGGCGGTATCACAACTGTCACGAAACAACTGCCCATCTGAGATAATGCCGGAGCCGATACCGTTGGTGATCCCGAGATAAATAAAATTGTTGGTGTTTTTCCAGCGGCCGAATAATTTTTCTGCCAGCGCTGCGGCTTTCATATCATTGTGCAGCAAGACCGGCAATCCGTACCATTCTTTCAGCAGCCGTACAATCGGGAAATTTTGGATGCCGAAAAAGTTGCGCGGATTGAGCAGCAATCCCGAACGGATATCCAGCAATCCGATTGCGGAAACGCCGATACCGAGTACCTTTTCGGTTTGCGCAGCAAGCATATCATCGGTCAACGCACGCAGCTTATCTCGTAGACTTTCCGCCGTTTCATTGCATAAAGCGACCGATTGGCGATATTTTTCCTGCAATTTCAGATCGGTACAAATCACCGAAAGCGAGTCACGGGAAAGATAAACTCCGGCTACTAACGGAGCATGGGGCGCGATGTCCAACAGGACCGGATTCCTGCCGGCTCCTGAAACGGGAGCGGCTTGGGTTTCGGTGAGATAGCCGTCCTCCATCAGCTCTGCCACAATATTGCTGACCGCCATTTTTGTCAGTCCGATCTGTTTGGCAATGGTACTGCGGGACAGTCCGTTTTCTATCGACACCATTTTTAAGACCAATCCCCGGTTGGTTTGCTTAATATCATAACTGTTGATTCCTTTTTTTATCGGCATAATAACATCCTTCTTGTCTGATAGTTGATGTCTGCAAAGCCAAATTGCTTCGCGCGGTGATCATTCGGAAAAAACGGAAATTCTTCCAAAAAACCGATAAAATATTTCCGATCTACTTGACAATCTGATCAATTCTATTATATAATAATTATATTAGTAAAGTCAATTTACAAATGAATGGATTTGTTTTATTTTTTATGGAAAGGAAGGATTGTTGAATGAAAAAAGTGTTATGTATCGGTAGTGTGACAACCGATGTGATTGTAAAGCCGGTTGATCAAGTGCCTACGCCGGGCGAATTGTGGTCGGTGGATAGCGTTTCCACCCATGTAGGAGGTTGCGCTTCCAATGCGGCGATTGACCTTGCAAAGCTGGGCGTGCCGGTTACCTTGTCCTGCAAAGTTGGTAAAGACAGCTTCGGCGATTTTGTCATCAAAACCGCGAAAGAAAACGGAGTCAATACCGATGGCATCGTAGTAGATGAAACAGTAGCTACAACGGTTTCGATCGTATGCATCAATTCTTCGGGCGAACGCAGCTTTTTATATTATCCGGGTTCTGCCGCGGCATTTCGGTTGGAGGATGTCACAGACGAGCTGATTGACTCGGTGGATATCGTCTTTGTAGCGGGCGCTATGCTGCTGACTGAATTTGACGGCAATCCTTGTGCCGAGCTGATGAAAAAAGCACGCGCTAAAGGAAAAATGACCATTATGGATACAGCATGGGATTTCGAAAACAAGTGGCTGCCGAAAATTGAAGCGGTGATCCCGCATCTGGATTTGTTTATGCCGAGCTATGAAGAAGCGGCAAAACTGTCGGGAGAAACCGATGTTCCGAAAATCGCAGAATTTTTCTTGAATATGGGAGCAAAAAGTGTTATTATAAAAGTCGGAAAAGACGGCGCGTTTATCCATGAAGAAAACGGAGACGAATA
>JAQXIB010000237.1 GCA_029007575.1 Clostridiales bacterium
ATTGTGGTTCCGAAATTGCAATAAACATTATTTCCAAAATGAATATGCGCTCCGCCGAAATTAGCATGAAACGGCGGTTCTATATAACAGTTGTCGCCTATTTCAGCAAACATTTCCTTTAACATTTGTGTCCGCTTTTCAAACTCGGTGGGACGGGTGTTGTTGAAATCATACAGCCTGTCAAGGCATTTTGTTTGCCACTCAATTATTTCAGGGTCACCGGGAAGATAAAGTTCGCCCGTGTGCATTTTGTCTTTCATACTCATTTGCAAAAACTACCTCAATTGTTTTTATTCGCGTTTATTATATAGCAGACCACCACCTAAGTCAATCAATATAATTTAATTTTTTCTTTGCGTTTATCAAATGATATTAAGCTATTATTGTCTTGACTTTTAAACTTTTATTATGTATAATAATTTTTGCCTTTTATTAAAAGGCAAAACGCAGAATGCGTTTTTATATTTGCGGATTAAGCGAAATGCTCCGCCTCGGAAGTCCTCGCCGTGTAAAATTTAGAGGACAAAACTTAATAAGCGGATATGGCGGAACTGGCAGACGCGCTAGATTCAGGTTCTAGTGAAGATTCCTTCATGCAGGTTCGATTCCTGTTATCCGCACCAATCAGTATAAATCCGAACCCTAAACCGATCTGCTTAGGGTTCGGATTTGTCATATTTTATTTTTACCACAAAAGGAGAGCCCGGTCGACTGTTTTTTCAGTCTTCCGGGCTCCTTCTTTTCCTTTTTACGGCTGTTTTGCCACAGCCCATTTTTATCTGTGATTAATCAATGGTAACGATTTCACCGCCGTTGTTTTTGAAAGCGTTTGCGGCGTTGGATTCATCGGTGTCGATGTGCATGGCAAGCGCAAATTTGGGGCTGACCCGGACAACGACATCACCGAATACAATGGAACGCTCCGGAGTGGCGACCTTTACCCATACGATGTCTTTGTCTTTGACGTGAAATTCCTCGGCATCCGCCGGGGTCATATGGATATGGCGCTTGGCAACGATCACACCTTCGGATAATTCCACCTCTCCGCAGGGACCGACGATTTTGCAGCCGGCTGTTCCGGCAATATCACCGGATTCGCGAATAAATGCGGTCACGCCGAGTGCTCTGGCATCGGTCGCGGAAATTTCAACCTGGGTGGCAGGACGTACCGGACCTAAAATGCTGACGTTTTTCAGCTCGCCTTTCGGACCGACGAGATTGACCCGTTCTTCACAAGCAAACTGACCGGGTTGTGATAAATCTTTTTTATTTGTTAATGTTGCGCCTTTTCCGAACAGTATTTCCAAATCCTCCGCGGTAACATGAACATGTCTTGCAGAAGTTTCAACGATAAAAGTTTTTCCCATGATAAACTCCGTTCCGCCGTCTGACGCGGCAAAGTATTTTTATACCTTTATTATAGAAAGTTGGTATACAGAAGTCAACACACCGACGGAAAGAAAACAGATTATTTTATAAAATTAAGGCATTTTGTTTATTTTTTTCGATGAAACACAGAAAACAGTATCAAAAATGTCCCCGAATGAATAACATAAATCAGGGTGTATCTGACTTGCGGCATGCGTTGTTTGCCCGTGTGCTGCGACATGGATCTGTCCCGCGGAAAACCGCTTTTCCGCAGAGAAGCGGTTTGGATCTTACAGATACTAGCATCTGCGGAGAAATGGGGATTTATTTATGGAAACCGCTAAATCGGCAGATTTTTTTCTGGGCGCAAATTCTCCGAACGGATTTTCCTCTTATTTTACCGAACTCAACGATCCGAAGCTGACCGACCATTGTTATGTGATCAAAGGCTGTCCGGGCAGCGGGAAATCAACCATGATGAAAACGATTGCCGAAACATTGTCAGAACGGGAAAGTTTGATTGAAAATATTCATTGTTCCTCCGATCCGGACTCTCTGGACGGAGTGATTTTGCATGACAGCAGAACGGTAATTGCCGATGGGACGCCGCCTCACGTCATTGAACCCAAGCTGCCGATCGCATATGAAACCATCGTGAGTCTGTATGACAGCTTTGATTATCCGAAGGTTGCTTCGCATCGCACTGAGGCGGCTGAGCTTGATCAGAAAATCAAGGAATGCCATCACCGCTGCTGTTGTTATCTGAGCGGGGCTGCCGCCTTGCTGGACGATAATTTTCGGACCGCCGCGGAATGTACCAATTATGCCAAGGTGATCCGTCTGGCACAGAAGCTGGCGCAGAAGGAACTGCCGGACAAAAAGGCAGGTCCCGGCGTGGAGCGAAAACGTCTGCTCAGTGCTGTTACCCCAAAGGGCATTCTTTCCTATGCCGACAGCGTTACGGCGCTTTGCGACCGCGTTTATGTCATCCATGATGAGCATTCGGCAGCTTCGCGCGTTTTGATCGGCGCCTTGCGTTCCTTTGCACTGGACAACGGATATGAGGTTTACAGCTGCTATTGCCCACTGGCACAACGGGATAAGCTCGAGCATCTTTTCATTCCGGAATTGGGACTGGGCTTCGTCACCCAAAATCAATACATATCCTTTGATATCCAGCCTTACCGCGTGATTCATTCCTCTCGGTTCACCGACAAAGAAAAGCTGAAACTGAGAAAACAGCGAATGAGCTTTAACAAGCGGGCGGCAAAGGAAATTTTACAGGAAGCGGTCAAAGCGTTACAGGCCGCAAAACGGCTGCATGATGATCTGGAGCGGATTTATCGGCTGGGGATTGATTTTACGCAGGTAGAGAAGATACGGGACAAAGTGATTGCCGAGATGAAAGGGTATTATCCTGCCTAGCGGCATTTTATATCAGAGCGAAATGTTTTTCTTTCTTTCATAAGGAACAGGATTATCTGTCAATCCTAAAAGATAATCTATACTGGTTTGATAAAAAATGGAAAGTTTGATTAAAATATCAATTGGATAATTTAAAATACCAATTTCATATTGAGAATATGTGTTTTGTTTTATATTAAGATATTCAGCTATTTGTTTTTGCGTATAATCATGGTCGATTCGTAAATTTCTGATTCTTTCAAATTTTAATATTTCTTTTCGCATGACGTATCTCACCTCAATGCAAAGCATATATTATCTTTCTGGAGCGAAAGTTTATTTGTGCTTTGATAAAATGCTTTTCTTTCTCGGATAGGGCTTTTTCTCATCTGTCATATCCAATAAATAGTCAATGCTGGTTTTGAAATACAACGAGAGCCTTTTTAATATTTCGATCGGAATGTTGATTTTTCCCAATTCATAATCGGAATAGGTGGTTTGCCCGATATTTAATAATTCCGCCATTTGTTTTTGGGACAGATCGTGGTCTTCCCTGATATCACGGATGTGCTGATACATAGAATCACCTCTGCTACCATTAAAATATAACGGAAATACCGTTATTGACTTTTAACGGTATTTCCGTTATCGTATATTCATGAGGTGATTCAATTGGAATTATACAAAGAAATTCTTGCCAAGGCTTTGGCAGATCAGGAAATGCAAATCACTTTCCCGAATCCGCAAATCAATCCGACCGAAATCGTAGCTTTGGAAAGCTATCGGGTACTGCAGAAAATCAAGGCTGTTCTCGCGGATGATAGCCTGAGTGAAAACGAATGCTTTTTGAAAATAGAAGAAATCATCTGCCTGTTTGAGTCATTGGGAAGCGGCGGCGGAAACCGCCATGATTTCGGATAGGACAAGCCTTCCCCTTTGCATACGGAGCAAATCCTTGAAGCATTATTGCCGGCTGCAGAGTATTTTCCGACTTTTGGCATATTCTATCAGTGAATACAACCGGAATCGGAAAGGATGAAAAGAAATGGAATCTATCTGGAGCAAAAATACGCATTTGCCCGAAAGACCGGCGCTTTCCGGCCATCTTTCGGTGCGGGCGGCGGTGATCGGCGGCGGAATGGCAGGCATTCTGACGGCGTATCTACTCAAGGAAAAAGGGGTGGATGCGGTGGTCTTAGAGGCGCAAAGAATCGGCAGCGGACAAACCCGCAATACCACCGCCAAAATCACTTCACAGCATGGCTTGATCTATGACAGGCTGCTGCTGGAATTTGGAGATTTGGCGGAGCAATATGCTACCTTGAATCAAAAAGCCATCGCGGAATATCGGCGGATTGTGAATCAGTTAAATATTGATTGCTCTTTAGAGGAGGTGCCGGCATATCTTTACTCTGTTGCCGATGCCGAACCGCTTCGACGGGAGGCGGAAACCGCAAGCCGCTTGGGAATCCCTGCATCCTTTGTGACCGAGACCGAGCTACCTTTTCCGATCAAGGGTGCGGTGCGCTTTGACGGGCAAGCACAGTTTGACCCGTTGAAATTTTTAAAAGCAGTATCCGAGCGGCTGACCATATATGAAAATACTGTGGTCAGGGAGGTAAAAGATCACCGTATCCAAACCGACAACGGGACCGTTGATGCCGAACAAATCGTGTTTGCTACCCACTATCCGTTTCTGAACATCCCCGGATATTATTTTCTGCGGATGCATCAGGAACGGAGTTATGTTCTGTCTTTGCAAAACGCGATGAAGTTAAACGGAATGTATCTGGGAGTTGATCCAGACTACAGCTTTTCCCTACGCAGTGCCGGAGAATATTTGCTGCTGGGCGGCGGCGGGCACCGTACCGGCGAAAACCGTGCCGGCGGGAAATATGAAAAACTGCGGAAAAAAGCGGCGGAGCTTTGGCCGGACAGTGTGGAAGTGGCGCATTGGTCGGCACAGGATTGTATCCCTTTGGACGGCGTGCCGTATATCGGTCGTTATGCCGCGTCAACGCCGTATTGGTATGTGGCGACCGGCTTTCGCAAGTGGGGAATGACTTCCTCCATGGCGGCGGCCATGCTTTTGTCGGATGCCATGACCGGTATTGACAATCCCAACGCGGAGATCTTTTCGCCCGACCGCTTTACGCCGTCAGCATCGGCAAAGAACTTTTTTAAGGATAGCGGACACGCGGTGAAAGGCTTGTCCAGGCAGATTTTTGCGCCGTCCAGAGGTGCGGTGGCGGATATGCCGGAAGGCCACGGCGGTATCGTAGAGGTAGACGGTGAAAAGATGGGCGTATACAAAGATGAGGACGGGAAGCTATTTGCGGTTTCGGCCCGTTGTCCCCATTTGGGCTGCCAACTGGAGTGGAATCCGGATGAAAAAAGCTGGGAATGCCCCTGCCATGGCTCGCGGTTTGATTATCGAGGAGAATTGATTTGCGGTCCGGCGCAGAACGGTTTGGAGCACGAATAGCTTGTTGTTTTGATGCTTTTGTCTTGCAACAGAACACAGCGGAACTTCTTTTGGCATGATTCTCTTGATTGCAAAAGGGAAGTGTGCTATGCTATGGAAAGAAGAACGCTGCGGGAGGGATGGCTATGCTGGATGAGTTGTACTTGTCCAAGGTGCGTTTCACGGACAAAGAGCAAATTTCGGGATATCTTCAAAATTTACCGGTAGTAGCTTATCTGGATGAACTCAACTTTTGCAAGCCGGTCACTTTTCTGGTCGGGGAAAACGGTACCGGAAAATCTACCTTAATTGAGGCGCTGGCAGTGAAGTGCGGCTTTAACCCCGAGGGCGGGACAAAAAACTTCCGGTTTGCGACCAATGAAACCCATTCCGAACTCTATCGGTATTTAAAGATTACGCGCGGATACAAGCGGGAGCGGGACGGATTTTTTCTGCGCGCGGAGAGCTTTTACAATGCGGCGAGCTATATTGAGGAGCTGGACGAAATACCGGCATCTTCCCCGAAGATTCGAGAGTCTTATGGCGGAGAATCACTGCACCGCCAATCCCACGGGGAGAGCTTTATGTCATTGGCGCTGCATCGATTCGGCGGACAAGGCTTGTATATTCTGGACGAGCCGGAGGCGGCGCTTTCTCCCGCCAGGCAGATGGCGCTGCTGTCCAGAATACATCAATTGGTCAAGCAGGATTCTCAGTTTATCATTGCCACTCATTCGCCGATATTGATGGCATATCCCGACGCGGATATTTACAGCCTGAGCGGCGAAGGAATCCGGGTGACGCCTTATCAGGATACCGAGCATTATCGGCTCATGAAGCAATTTTTGGATCATCCGGACAGCATGCTGCGTTACTTGTTGGATTAGACAGAGGTGTAAACATCATGTGGGTATTATATGCATTCGGTTCGGCGTTTTTCGGCGGCATCACGTCGATCCTGGCAAAGTGCGGCATTAAGCAGACCGATTCCAATGTTGCCACCGCGATCCGAACGATTGTCGTATGGATTTTTGCCTGGCTGATGGTGTTCCTGGTCGGTTCTCACCAAGAAATCGCAAACGTTGACATGAAATCATGGGTGTTT
>JAQXIB010000238.1 GCA_029007575.1 Clostridiales bacterium
TGGGAAGAAAAGCTGTTTGAGGGAAAACAGGCAGGTTTTGATTCCCTTGAAATCAGCATCGATGAATCGGATTTTCGCCTGTCCCGTTTGGATTGGAATAAGCAGGAACGCAAGGAACTGCTTGCCTGTACGCGGAATCAGGATTTTTACATCAACACCATGTGCCTAAGCGGCCACCGTAAATTTCCGTTGGGAAGCGGCATTCCCGAGATTGAACAGCGCGGCATGGAAATCATGCAAAAGGCGATCGAATTGGCATATGATTTGGGAATTCGGATCATTCAGGTCGCCGGATATGATGTCTATTACAATGAAACCTCTACTCCGTCGACCAAAGAACGATTTTTGCAAAATCTTTGGAGAAGTACCGAGCTTGCGGCTTCCAGAGGGGTTATTCTTGCGTTGGAAACGATGGAAAACGACTTCATGAACACCGTGGAAAAAGCGATGTACTATGTAGATACGATCAGTTCTCCGTATCTGAAAGTATATCCTGATGTGGGAAATGTGACCAATGCGACCGGTCATGTTGCCCGTGATCTGCGGACAGGAAAAGGAAATATCGTTGCCGCTCATTTAAAGGAAACGGTGCCCGGCGTGTTTCGGGATATGAAATTCGGAGAGGGCAATGTTGATTTTAAGCTTGTTACCGATGTTTTAAAAGCCCAAGGAGTCACCATGTTTACGGCTGAATTTTGGTATGACGGCAAGGAAAACTGGCGGCAGATTTTAGCGCAAACCAACCGGTTTTTACGTCCTTATTTAACGGAAAACGGAGGTGTGTAAATGGCGAAATACTTTATGGGAATAGACAATGGCGGGACAATGACCAAGGCGGCCGTTTTTGACCACAAAGGGAACGAAGTCGCCGTTGCTTCGGTCGAAACCCCTACGATCAGTCCGCAGGAAAATTTTCAGGAAAGAGATATGATGCTGTTGTGGGAAGCAACCAAGACAGCAATCAGGAACGCGCTGAAAAAAGCGGCGATTGACCCGGCTGACATCAAGGCAGTGGGATGTACCGGACACGGCAAAGGGATATATCTGTGGGGCCAAGACGGCAAGCCGGCTTACCATGCCATTGCATCGACCGATCATCGGGGCACCCCGTTTATTGAAGCATGGCGCAAAGACGGCACATTGCAAAAGGCAAAGGAAAAAACGTTGCAGAATGCGATTGATTGCCAGCCGGTTGCGATTCTTGCATGGTTTCGGGAGAATAAGCCGGAGGTGCTTCGGAATACTAAATGGATTTTTGAAGCAAAAGATTACATTCGGTTTATGCTGACCGGAGAAGCATACGCTGAAATGACAGACTACTCCGGTACCAGCTTGATGAACCTGAAAACCAAGTGCTTTGACCGTGAGCTGATGTCTTTGTTCCATTTGGAGGACCTGTTCGACTGCTTGCCTCCGCTGAAAAATTCATACGACAACTGCGGGTATATCACCGCGGAGGTGGCGGAGCAAACCGGACTTGCTGAGGGCACACCTGTATGCGGAGGAATGTTCGATATTGATGCTTGCGCGATCGCAATGGATGTCAGCAGAGAGGAACAACTGTGCGTCATTACCGGAACTTGGAGCATCAATGAATATATTTCCAAGACGCCGATCTCTCCGGAATCCACGACGCTCAATTCGCTGTTTTGCCTGCCCGACTATTATTTGATCGAAGAAAGCAGTCCTACCTCTGCCGGAAATTTGGAGTGGGTTGTTGATACCTTGCTGGATAAAGAAAAGGCAGAAGCAAAAGCAGCCGGCAAATCCATTTATCAGTATGTGGATGAATTGGTGGCGCAAATTCCGCCGGAAAGCAGCCATGTCCTGTTTTTGCCGTTCTTATACGGAACAAACTCGGATTATCAGTCGGGCGCTTTTTTAGGGTTGAGCAACAGCAATAACAAAGGCGAGCTGTTTCGGGCGGTGTTTGAAGGGGTTGCCTTCTCTCACATGACTCATATTGAGAAATTGCTGCAATTGAGAGAACAGCCGAAAGCCATTCGCATTGCCGGCGGCGTTACAAACTCCAAAGTATGGCTCCAAATTTTTGCCGACGTGATTGGAATCCCGTTAGAAGTTGTTTCCACAAAAGAATTGGGCACATTAGGCTGCGCGATGGCAGGTGCAGTGTCTGCCGGCGAATATGCCGATTACAGTGCGGCGGCAAAGGACATGGTAAGACTGAGCGGCATCATCGAGCCGGACTATACATTACATAAAATTTATATGGAAAAGTACGAACAGTATAAAAGAGTGTTGACCGCACTGAAAGAAATATAAGGAATGATGTTATGTTCAGTAAATTAAAGCAGGAAGTTTATGAAGCAAATATGCTTCTCCCCAAATACGGACTTGTGACTTTTACATGGGGAAACGCCTCCGCTATTGATCGGGAAAAAGGTGCAGTGATCATTAAACCATCCGGAGTCGAATATGCTACCATGACCGTTGACGACATGGTTGTGCTGGATTTGGACGGCAATGTGATCGAGGGCAAATACAAGCCTTCTTCTGACACGCCGACTCACTTGGAATTATACCGTCATTTTCCCGAGATCAGCGGCGTTGTACATACGCATTCCCGATGGGCGACAATATGGGCGCAAGCCGGAAAAGACATTCAGGCACATGGAACAACCCACGGCGATTATTTTTATGGGAATATTCCATGTACCCGAAAAATGATGCCGGAGGAAATTCGGGAAGCATATGAACGAAATACCGGAAAGGTTATCGTGGAGCGATTTGACGGAACGGATCCTAATCAGATGCCTGCTGTGTTAGTAAACAGTCATGGCCCTTTCACTTGGGGAACCAGTGCTTATGATGCGGTGCATAATGCTGTTGTTTTGGAAGAAGTGGCGATGATGGCGTTCTATACAGAAAGTCTCGGCAATACCGAGCCGATGCAACAGGAACTGCTTGACAAACATTTTTTGAGAAAGCATGGAGCCAATGCTTATTACGGGCAGAGATAGAGAAAACGTGCATGATATATGAGCAAATAGCCATGCTTGGAAAGATGCATACCATGCCCGTTAAGCGGTCCATTGACAGAGCAGTAAAAATAAAAAACTTTTTTGTTATACAGGAGCTATATTTTGCTTCTAATAGAGAAAACAGGTGAAGGGATTATTTCTCTTTGCCTGTTTTTTCTTTTTTTATGAGAGAAACAGATATCGCGGCTCAAAAAGAGAACATACCTTTTATCAGATATTTTCCTGCCACTGTTGAAAAACCAACAAACCCCTTTCACAACTGCGCCACGACGTTGTTTGGCAGCAGAGCAAATTTACCGTCATTTTCCGTCTGCAACCGTGATTTCCGTCCCGGTAGCGGGCGGCGGGGAAGGAACAGCAGACTGTGAATATACCATATGTTGACGTGTGATGGATATTATTCAGGCAGTAAAGTAAAGTGATAACTTTTTCCGCGGAATTTTCTTTGTACCTTTATGTTACTCCATCCGGACGGCAGGCAAGGCTTTACTTCAATGCCGTTCCACGTCGGACGGATGCCGAGCATATACTGGGTTGCGGCAATATACATCCATGCTGCCGTGCCGGTTAGCCAGCTTACATTGGCCAGACCGAATTTGTCCGATTCCGGTCCGAAAATGTTGGAGGAGTAAACATATGGCTCCGCTTTGTAGCGCCATTCACCGGCCCTTTTTTGAGCGACCGCGGGAATCAATTGGTGATAATATTCATAGGCACGGTCTCCGCGGCCTAACAGACATTCGGCAATGATTGCCCAAGTGTTGGCATGGCAGAACACAGACCCGTTTTCTCCGGTGCCTTTGTTGTAATTGGTAAGTCTGTTGTTTTTGCTTGGATAATCTGTCATTGCGGGATTGATCTTTTTGATCCCAAGCGGGGTGTTTAAGCGTTCATAAACACTGTCCATTGCTATGAGTGCCTTTTCCGGATCCGCCATGCCTGAAATGACCGACCAAGTTTGGGTATTGAGCCAGATTTGAGCCTGCGGCTCGCTGCTGCTCCCGAGAAAGCGGCCGTCATCCATGATGGCGCGCCGAAACCATTTGCCGTCCCAGCCGATTGTGTTTATGAGCTCTTTTTGTTTATCATATTCAGCGTCATATTTATCCCGGCTTTTTCCCAGCAACTGCGCAAGCTCGGCTATTTTTTTCAGAGCCGTGCCGAATTGCATCGCAGTCCATATGCTTTCCCCTTTACCTTCACGGCAGACCTTGTAGAGCATATCGTTCCAATCCGACCGGAGCATGAGCGGAAATCCGTGTTCTCCGAGATTTGCCAGAGTGAAATCGATCGCTTTATTCAAATGCTCCCAAACGGTTCCGCTGCCGCCGTCATAATAAGGAATTTCCTTTTGCAGAAAATCAAGCTTTCCTTCTTCTATGCATAAAGCATGTGCGGTCAGAATAGTCCAAAGGTGGTCGTCTGAATGAATTGTAGTCACCGGTTCCCAGCCTTCAGTCGGGAAAAAATAATGATTTACATGACCGTCCTGATACTGTTGTCCGAGCAGTAATGTCAGCTTTTCGGCCGCTCTGGCAGTGTCAAATGGGATCATTGCCAAGATATCCTGTGCGGTGTCGCGGTAACCGACGCCTCGAAAGGTGCCTGTAGCATAATAGGAGATATTTCTGGAAAACTGAAAATTGCGTTCTGCCTGATACGGATTCCAGATATTGATCATACGCTGTGCATCCCGGTCGGGCAGTTCACAGTGAAAATGACTGAAAAATTCATTCCAATGCAGATCGAGAGCGGAAAATGATTTTTCACAGAAATCTTTTTCCCGGCAGTGTGATACTGCTTGCAGCAGGGCGCTTTTGTCGGGAGCACACCCGAGATAGATATGGATGGTTTTTTCGGAATCGGCATTTAGATCCACATCCAGCTGTAAGGCAAAACAGGGATCGCCACCCATCAATGTGGAATCGGAGCATCTTCCGTTTACAACGCGTTGCGGATTTTCTTCGCTTCGATAAGCACCTATAAATTCATCACGATCGCAGTCAAAAGCGGAAATCGGGACGTCGGCGCAAAAATATACCAATGGGGTTTCATTTTCTTTCGGCTGCATTTCCACCGAATATTGATAAATCAGGATATCCCCCTCATTGTACACCTGCAATTGATGCTTGTTATAGCATTGCCATTGCAGTTCGCGCATAAATTCCATCATACCCAGTTCCACATAGGGGAAAATCGTGACGTGGCGATCTCGGTCTGATTTCAATTTTAATTCCCAGATCAGAGCGTTCTCCAGCGGCCCGACAAAGTATTTTACTTTTGCCGAAAGGCCTTGTTTTTCCGCATGAAATTCGGTGTAGCCCATTCCGTGTATTGCTTCAAATTTGTCCGGCTTTTCGGGCAATGGCTCGGCGGTTGGACAGAACAAATGATCGCCGTCTTTGATATAGGTATAAAATCCGCTGCGGTCGGTCGGCAGATGAAAAAAACGATAGCGGTTGATACGCCAGATCTGAGGGGATCTATAAAAGGCAACGCCGCCCCCGGCCTGTGATATCATAGTGTGAAAGGTGCCGTTGCTTAAATAATTCATCCAAGGTGTAGGTGTGTCGTGCCGAAAAATTTTAATCTCTTTTTTTGTATCGTCAAAGACAAAACGATCTGTACTCATACTATTCTCCTTTTTTGATCATTCCAATATTCGCATGAGGCTATTGTTATACTAAAATCTTATTAATCGCTTTCATTCTTTCCGATCTGAATTGCACCGGAATGCGGCATCCTCGAAAATATATGAAAGCTTTCAATCAGATTTTAGTATTAGAAATCGTCAAAGCGAATGGGAATGATTTGTGATAATTTGAAATTATTTTTTATTATAGTTGACAATAAATGTTTTGTCAACTATAATATTTATAAGCTAAATAATGCAATACGTTTTGCAAAAAGAAATTGTATTTCGTTTTTTGAACGAATTCCTCGATTTATGTTTCCCGGGCAGGTAAGCATCCGAAGTTTACACCTGACGTTTCAGAGAGAAACCGAGATGTTCGGGCGGGAAAACGATACAGTGCATGGTTCACAATCGGTCGACAGCTTTCGTATTGACAAACGATAAAATTGAAAGTATATTTAATATATTACATACTCATTTGCGAGGTAAGTTATGGGTAGAGTCACAATCAAAGATGTTGCGAATGACGCGGGGGTATCTATTACAACTGCCTCGTTTGCGATCAACAATCGAACCGGCCGCATCAGCAAGGCCGCAAAAGAAAAAGTGCTTGCCAGTGCTGAAAGGTTAGGCTATGTACCGAATATCAATGCGCGCAATCTTCGCACCAACAACAGCAACACGTATATGTTGGTATATGACGAGGGTTATTTATTGGAGAGAAATGCGAGTACACTGCAATTTGTAGCCGGCGCCGTAAAGTATAGCGCAAGACGCGAAAAGGATTTGCTGCTGCGCACGATTCCTCGTATAACCAACGGAGTGCAAGCTGCGGAAGAGTTTATGCGGATATGGAATGCCAAGCATGTTGACGGGGTCATTTTCCAAATCGGTGAAGAAAACCGAGAGGAAACTTATAAATTTTATGAATACCTATCTGATAAAAAAATTAATTTTGTTGTGATCTCTCCGAACGGAAAATTAGATGACTTTCCATCGGTATACATTGACGATCATCAGCTTATGGAAGAGGCGATCTCTTACATTTATTCCAAGGGATACCAATATGTATATCATTTGACCAGGAAAACAGAATTGAAATTTGAAAAAGAGATCGGCTTTTTAAATGCGGTCCAGATGCTGAGATTACAGGGTGAATGTGTATATTACAATAGTGAACGGCGAAACGAGGAAGATATCTGGAATGCGGTGGAAGAAACTGTTATGAATCGGCAAGGCAGGATTGCATTCGCATGCTGGAACGACGTAGATGCGATTTATCTGTTGAAAGCGCTGCATAAGCACAACATCAGTGTCCCCGGCGAGGTTGGTGTTATGGGATTTGACGACATTCCTGCGTCGGAATATACGACTCCTCCGCTTACAACGGTAAGACAACCGTTTGAAGAAATGGCCTTTAAGGCGATCGAAGTATTGTCAAGCTATACCAGCGTCGGTGCTTACAATAAAATGTTGGGCGTTCGTATGCGGGGAAACTTGATCATCAGAGAATCTGTTTGACAGAAGGCTTGTTTTCAACACTGACGAGAAAACAAGCCGAGAAGCTAAGACGGAGAAGGCTTTATATAAACGAAAAACAGTATCCAGCCAATTGTGTTTAGATTTTGTTTATAGGGGAAGCTATCAGCGCCAAAATAAAACGTTTTGCGTCAAAAAGCACGTTTATATGACAAATATTTCCAATATTTTTACTATCTTTGAAAAGCTATTGACTTATTTTTATTTTTGTATTATTATAATATCGAAAGATAAAAGGAAAAATTATTGCTTTTTATGCAAAACGTTTTACATAAAACTTTGCTTCGGAAAGGTGTGTTTGTATTGAAAAAAGGATATACATGCAGCGGCATAAAAAGGATGTTATCCTGTTTGTTTATCGCTTCAATCACGATTTCCTCTTTTGCCGTTTTCGGAGTAAAATACGTTGATGCTGTTTCTCAGGACAGCTTGTTGAAGACCGATACCGCTTCGGCAACAGTCGGCAGTTATTATGATTATTATAATCAATTTTCCGCAGAGGAGGCAGCCGTTCACTCCGTAACGGTTCATGCAGATCATATCACCGGCGCGCAGCACCTTGAAAATGCCATATCGGTTTATGAAAACCTGTCAGCCGGTGTATTATCGGAAGATAATGAGTGGTGCGAGTGGGATTTTGATGTCCCTGAAGCCGGAATTTATTCTATCAGGCTGAATTATTATCCGCTTAAAGCAACCGGGCTGGATATTGAATTGGGTATCCTGCTGGACGGCAAGGCTCCGTTTCATGAAATAGACAGTATAACATTGCCGCGGACATGGATAGATGAACATATCATCCAATCGAATAACAACGGAAATGATATTCGTCCGGCACAGATCGAAAAAGAATGCTGGAGTACACGTTGGCTTGAGGACAGCAATGGGATGTATGCGGAACCGTACCGCTTTTATTTGGAAGCGGGAACCCACAAATTGCGTATTTCGGTCAAGCGGGAAGCGGTGGCAGTTTCCGAGATACTGTTCGGCAGTAAAGCGCAACCCGGCAGCTACGATGAATATATAAAGAAGCACAGCAATCAAAAGGTGACCGGCGAGACTTATGTGTTGCAGGCAGAGCAGGCATACGAGAAAAGCAGCCCCATACTTTATCCGTTATGCGATCGCGGCAGCGCGGCAACCTATCCGAATCATCCGTTTTATACCCGCTACAATACCATTGGCGGCAGCAATTGGAGCAGCTTCGGCAGCACAATTTCCTGGACCGCAAATGTGCCGGAAGACGGGCTGTATCAAATTCAATTCCGTGTACGGCAAAATTTCAATCCGGGACTGAATTCTTACAGAAACCTTTATATCAACGGAGAACTTCCGTTTGCCGAGGCAAAAAATATCGCCTTTGAATATCATACCAGTTGGTACGTTAAAACACTGGGGGAAGGAACGCCTTTGCTGGTGTATTTGAAAAAAGGCGATGTCATTACGCTGGAAGTGACGTCAGGCGAGTTATATACCGCATTGCGTGATATCAATCAGATTGTTCTGGAATTAAATGCGCTTTATCGAAAAATCATTATCATAACCGGGACGGAGCCGGATACAAACCGTGATTACGGCTTGGAAAATTCTCTGCCGGGGCTTTTGGAGGAATTGGAAAGCATACAGGAAGGACTGCGTAGGGCATATGACACAATAACGAATGTGACCGGGAAAAAGGATTCCCAAGCATCATCTATCATTCAGATGTGTGATATGCTCGATGACTTTCGGGATGATTCCGAATTGATCCCGAAACGTATTTCCAAATTCAAAGGAAATATCGAAACGATATCCTCGCTGCTCCTGTTGCTGAACAGCCAGCCGCTTGAAATCGACTGTTTCGGCTTTGTACCGGAAGGGGCGGAAGGAATACAGGAAAATGTTTCTTTCTTTGAAAGCTTTTTCTTTGAAATGCAAAAATTTATTTCTTCTTTTATCAGTGAGTACAATTCGATTTCCGGTTCCGGCAAAGGAAAGAGTATTACGGTTTGGGTAGGAACCGGACGAGATCAGGCACAGGTGCTGGATAATTTGATCGATGACACCTTTGTTCCGGTTTATCATACCCAGATAGAACTGAGCATGGTGGAAACAAAAGATGTCCTTTTGCAGGCTACTTTGGCGGGAAAAGGACCGGATGTCGCGCTGATGGTGGAGCAGGCGGAACCGGTTAATCTCGCAATGCGCGGCGCGTTGATGGATCTTTCGGATTATGTGGATCGGAAGAAATTACTGGAGATCTTCCACGAATCTGCGTTAAAGCCTTTTTATTATGAAGGCGGCTTATATGGTTTGCCCGAGACGGAAAGCTTTAATTTGCTTTTGTACAGAACCGATATCTTTGCGGAACTTGGATTGGAACCTCCTAAAACATGGGATGAGTTTTACCATGCTATGGAGGTGATCCAAAAGGTCAATCTCCAGGTCGGGATCAACGAAGTAAATTCCTCCAATGCCGGCGTTTCGGCAAGTATTTCTATATTTGATGCGTTTTTATTTCAAAACGGCGGTACATACTATACTGCTGATCTGAAGCGATCCTGTTTTGACGTGCAGGCAGCATATGACGCGTTTGATCAATGGGTTACTCTGTACAGAGATTATAAATTATCCAAGAGCATTGAATTCTACAATCGGTTCCGAAGCGGTGAAATGCCGATGGGAATCACATCCATGACGATTTACAATCAATTGATGGCTGCGGCGCCTGAACTCAGAGGGCTTTGGGCAATGGCACCGATACCGGGCAAGCGGATGGAGGACGGCAGCATTAACCGTGCAGAATCAAGTGTGGTGACCGGATGTATGGTTTTGAATTCTGCAGTGAAAAAAGGACTCGGAAAAGAAGCTGCTGAATTTTTGATGTGGTGGATTTCAGGTGATACCCAACTGCAATACGGAAAAGAACTGGAAGCCACTATGGGTATCGGCGCAAGATATTATCCGGCCAATATTCAGGCATTCAAGAAAATGGGATGGTCAAAATCCGAAGCGGCAGTCATCGAGGAACAATGGAACCAAATCATCAATGTAAACCAGATCCCCGGTAACTACATTGTCACACGCAATCTGACCAATGCGCTGCGTGCTTGTTATGACGTGGATAAAGGCGGATATCAAACCAGACGCCAACTGACGCTTTATAATAAGATTATCAATGATGAGATCACCCGAAAACGCAAGGAATTCAATCTGGACTGATGCGGAGGGAGAAAACCGTATGGGAAATAATATGAATGCCCCAAAACCTAAAAAGCGAAAAAAGATCGGTAGCTATGTTCCGTATTATGTTCTTCTTGCTCCGTTTCTGATTGCCTTTATCACTTTAACGGTGCTGCCGATTCTTGGCTCTATATTTTTAAGCTTTACTGATTTTAATATGGTTCAGATGCCCAAATGGAATGGGATCGGAAATTATTTAAGGTTGTTTTTCCAGGACGACATTTTTAAGATCGACATCAAAAACACGCTGTTAATTGCAATTGTCACAGGTCCTACCGGTTATATTTTAAGCTTTGTGATTGCATGGTTTATTAACGAGTTCGGGCGAAAGATGAGAACCTTTTTGACATTTATTATGTATGCGCCTGCTCTGTGCGGAAACGCCTTTTTCCTCTGGACTTTCATTTTTTCGGCAGACAGCGGCGGTTTACTGAACACCTTGCTGTCCAATCTCGGTCTGATCAGTGACCCGATCGCATGGCTTTCGGATACGAATTACAACATGATGGTTGTCATGATCGTCACGATCTGGAACAGCTTCGGCGTTGGTTTTCTTTCTTTCCGCGCGGGCTTGCAGTCGCTGGACAGCACCTATTATGAAGCGGCGGCAATTGATGGATTGCGGAATCGCTGGCAGGAATTGTATTATGTCACTTTTCCGCAAATGGGACCGCAGCTTTTATTCGGTGCTGTCAACGCCATTGCGGGGGCGTTCGGCGTCGGTGCGATTAACAAAGCGCTGACCGGATATCCCAGTACAAATTATTCTACCGATACCATTGTTTTACATATGCAGGATCACGGTAATATCCGTTTTGAGATGGGATATGCGTCCACGATTGCGGTTGTACTGTTTGTCATGATGGTCGTAACGAATTATATCGTGAAAAAGGCTCTGAAACGATTTACAGCTTAGAATTTGAGGTGAATAGCTTGGCATCAACAGGAATTATGCGGAAGATTAAAATGAAGCTGAAGGAAAACAAGAAACCCATGCTTTCACGCACCAAAGCGGGAAATGTCGGTATTTTTCTCTTTTTGCTTTGTATCGGTACTTTTATGATTCTTCCGGTGTTTTATTCCATTATACAGGCTTTTAAGCCGATCGAGGAATATTATGCATTCCCTCCGCGCTTTTTTGTAAAAAATCCGACATTCGAAAACTTTAAAATGGTTTTTGAATTGGCGGGAAATTTATGGGTGCCTTTTTCTAGATATATTTTTAACAGCGTTTTTGTCTCTGTCGGCGGAACGATGATCTATGTGATGGTTGCTTCGATGGCGGCATATCCTTTGGCAAAGGCAAGGTTCCCGGGCAAAGCTTTAATATCCATACTGGTTGTGTTTGCTTTGTTGTTTCAGGGAGATGCAATTACGCTCCCCCGATATATTATCCTGGCCGGACTCGGAACGATCAATACTTATTGGGCTGTTATTTTGCCGG
>JAQXIB010000239.1 GCA_029007575.1 Clostridiales bacterium
ATGCAATATCTCCTTGATTGTTCCGATGTTGGAAAGATTGTCCATCTGTGTCCGCCCTTCTGTACATTACTGCAATTGGTATTGATATACGCAAAGCCGTGCGAATTGACCGCACGGCTTTGCAGGTTTATGCTTTGTTACTGTCTTTCAGCGCACGCTCCAACCAAATATCCGCCAACTCCAAAGCAGGATACAATCCCTTTTTTTCTCCGCGTTTGATAATGCTTTCCAACGGATTCAAATTCGGATCAGTCGCCATGAGCTGAATGGTAACATCCCCTGCCATATCCATGTCATATGCCTTTTCAGTGTTGTGAATGTTCAGCATTACCACATATGGATCCGACATATCGCCATAATAAATCGTATCGCCTTTGCGAACCAAGGGCTTCCCTTTATATGAAAAAAATTCTTCTGCCATCTGTCCTCTTTCCTTTCCTTATAGGGCGAGATGATATGGCTAACGCAGCTATCATCCCGCCGCCATCTAAAGTCGCTACTCAGACGGATGGTACTACCCAACCGCCAAGACTAGTATACCACAAAAAAACGGCAATGTAAACAAAATTACAGGGAATCAACAGGATTCGTCCTGTACGGCAACCGTTCCGCCAAGGGTAGGCTCTGCCATATGGATGCATTTTACCGGACAAGCCTCCACGCAGGCGCCGCAGCTGACGCATTTTTCATAATCGATCCGTGCCAGCTTGTCAACCACATGAATGGCGTCATATTGGCAGGTGCGCTCACATTTGCCGCAGGCGATACAACCGTTTTTGCAGATCGCACGAGCCGTTTTGCCGTCTTGATGATTTGCACACACCACATCCACCGTTCCGGTCAGCCGATGCCGCAGGATCAAATGTTTTGGGCATTTGCTGACGCAGATACCGCAGCCGGTACAAATATTCCGGTCAATCACCGCAATCCCATCCCGAATCGAAATCGCTCCATAAGGGCAGGAGTTGACGCAATCCCCGAAGCCCAAACATCCGTAAGCACAATCTCCGTTTCCCGCAAACAAGGTATTGCATGCCGCACAGGAGGGCGTGCCGTGATAATCATACTTTTTACCGGTCACCGTACAGTTACCGTGACAGCAAACCACCGCAACCTGCTCCTCGACGTCGCTGTAACCGGTACCCAGTATCTCGCTGACTTTCTTTGACACGGGATCGCCGCCCGGCGCACAAAGATTGGTTTTTACGCTTCCGTCTTTGCCGCCCTTTGCCAATGCAGCCGCATACGCACTGCATCCGCTGTAACCGCAGGCGCCGCAATTGACGCCCGGCAACGCCTCAGTCAATGCCGCGACCGTTTCGTCAGTCTTCACGCTCATAACCGCAGATGCAATCGCCAAAAGCAGCCCCGCAAGCAGCCCTAAGCCCGCTAATATTAAAATAGGTATCAGTATTTCCTGCATACTTTTTTCACCTTTCCCGCATTCTCAATCTGTTCTCCATACCACAAAAGGAAAGTTATTTAAAGATTCCTTCCACAATGCCGCCGAAACCGACAAAGGTCATAGATACAATGCTTGCGGCGATCAAGGTAATCGGCACGCCCTCAAACACTTTCGGTACATTGCAGGTATTGAGCTTCTGACGCACGCCGGAGAACAACATCAATGCAAGCATAAATCCCAAACCAGCGCCTAACGCGTGTACCATCGATTGCCCGAAGCTGTAATCTTTTTCAATATTTAACAAAGTAACGCCTAATACCGCGCAGTTTGTCGTAATCAAAGGAAGATAAACGCCCAACGCTTTATATAAAGACGGAACATACCGTTTCAGCACAATTTCAACCAACTGTACAAACAGTGCGATAACTAAAATAAACACCACCGTCTGCATATATTCCAGATTGTTCGGCGCAAGCAGCAAGCTGTATATCGGATAGGTTACCGCGGTCGCCATCAGCATAACAAAAGTAACTGCCACGCTCATGCCGAAAGCCGAACTGACCTTTTTGGAGACTCCCAAAAACGGACAGCAGCCCATAAATTTGGAGAGCACAAAATTATCCACCAAAATGGCGCTGAGCAAAATGATCAACATTTCTTTCATGAATCAGATTCCATTCCTTTCTGTAATGAATCGGAGGATTCTCTTTTTATCCTACGCCTGCTTGCCGGCAGTACAGCCTTCACAGCCGCCCTGACAGCTTTCACAGCCGAACTCTTTTTTGCCGAGTTTGCATTTGGACAACAGATTGACCAGCGCAACCATGATGGCGAATACAAAGAAGCCGCCTGCCGGTGTAATAAAGAAGGTCATCGGCTCAATCAATCCTTTGGTGATCGGCAGTCCAAGCCAAGTTCCAAGCCCTAAAATCTCCCGTACCGAGCTGATCGCCACTAACGCCAGCGTAAATCCTAATCCCATGCCCAACGCGTCGCAGATCGAAGCGCGGATATTGTTCTTGCTGGCGAACACCTCGGCGCGGGCTAAAATAATACAGTTAACCACGATCAGCGATAAAAACACACCTAAAGCCTTATACAAATCAGGCAGATATTTCTGCATAAAAAAGCTGATGATCGTTACAAATCCTGCGATGATTACAATGAAAGAAGGCAACCGCACCTCTTTCGGAATCACGTTTTTGAGCAGCGAGATCACAATATTGGAGCCGAGCAGCACGAAGGTTGCAGCCAAGCCCATCCCGATACCGTTTTGCACCAATGTCGTCACTGCAAGCGACGGACACAATCCCAACAGCATCACCAGCGTGGGATTTTCTTTAATCAATCCTTTTGTAAAGGTCTTCCAGTAACTCATTTCGATAATTCCCCCTTTACCGACTCAAACGCCAGCCGTGCCTGATTGACTCCCGCGCACATGGCTTTGGAAGAAATGGTCGCACCGGTAATCGCGTCTATTTCGTTGGCGTCCCCGGTCTTTACGCCGACCTCTCCGGTCTTGCCGATAAAACGATCGGTGAACTCCTTCGTTTCGATATTCGCACCGAGTCCGGGCGTTTCGGTATGAGACAATACCTTGACGCCGGTAATGGCGCCCTGCGGGTCAAAACCGATTAAAAAGCTGATCGGGCCGTCATATCCGGAGGTTTCCCCTTGGATCAGGATGCCGGCGCCGTTATCCGCGCGGAACATATAGACTGCGCCCTCGGCCGTCTGCGTAAGCTGTGTGAAGCCGTCGGCGTCCGGCATGACTTCCTTGCCGGCTGTCCCGATCAATTCCATATCGGGGCCGGAAGTCTCCTCTGGCTTGGTAAACTGATAAGTGAGCGCCAGCGCTGCCGACACCACCACGGTAATGACTACCAGCACCACGACCGGTCTTATGATATCTCTTACAATTTTCATTTATCCGTTCACATGCCGCCAAAAAGCGGCAATTCCTTTCCAAACATAGTGACAATCTTTGCTTGCCCGCTATTCCTATTTTGCCGGTTTGGGCTGTTTTTTTCTGCCTACCGGTCTGGAAGCAGTTGCTTTATCAATATAAGGCACCAAGATATTCATGAACAAAATCGAAAACGACACGCCCTCCGGATAAGAACCGAACACCCGGATCATCACTGTGATAAAGCCGCACCCGAAGCCGAAAATCACTTTGCCCCACTCTGTGATCGGGGAAGTGCTGTAATCGGTCGCCATAAAAATCGCGCCCAGCATCAATCCGCCCGACAGCAATTGATATACCGGCTGCGCATCAAACAGCGCGCAAAGCACAAACACCGTTCCGAGAAAAACCAGCGGCACTGTGGGACTAATGACCCGCTTGATGACCAGATACAATCCGCCGATCAGCAGCGCCAAACCGCTCACTTCGCCGATACAACCTCCCTTGGCACCGAGGAACATTTCCAACAGCGAGGGCAGTTTGTCCGGAGTGGAAATCATGGTCAGCGGCGTCGCAGTAGCCACTGCATCCACACCGGCATTCTGATAAAAAAACGGCTCTACCCAATGCGTCATCTGCGACGTAAAAGAGATCATCAGCACAATACGCGCCGTAATCGCGGGGTTGGCAAAATTTTGTCCGATTCCGCCGAACAGTTGCTTTACGATGACGATGGCGATAAAGCAACCGATGACCGCCATCCACAGCGGAATGGTTACCGGCAGATTAAACGCAAGCAGCATACCCGTGACGACTGCGCTTAAATCCCCGATGGTGTTATCCCGTTTCATAACACGCCGCGACAGATACTCGAACACAACGCAAGACAGGACACAGACTGCAACGACCAGCAACGCCCGCCAGCCAAATACGATGGCCCCGGCAATCAGCGCAGGACAAAGCGCAATAATGACATCCAGCATGATTTTTGTGGTGGAATTTCCGCTTCGAATATGGGGCGATGCGGCAACAGTTAATTGACTCAAAATGTATTCACCCTTTGTATGAAAATTACAGGATCATCCCTGTGAACAATAATACTAAAATTATCCTTTTTTCTCCCGCAGCATCGCTTTGGCAAGCTGATTTTTTGCCGCAAGGTCCCTTTTGGCGGGGCAGATATAAGAGCAGCATCCGCAATTGATGCACAAATTAACCTTCAAGCTCTTTAATGCCTCGGAATTACGGTTGTCATACGCCCGTTCCAATGCAGCCGGCATCAGCTTGACCGGACAAACCCGCGTACATTTGCCGCACCGAATACAAGCGGTCGTTTTGGTGTAGGACATTTGACTGGTTTTGAACGCCAGAATGGCATTGTTGTTTTTAATGATCGGCAAATCTACATCAGGCACCGAAACGCCCATCATCGGTCCGCCCATCAAAATTTCCTTGCAATCCTCCGGATTACAGCCGCAGAACGCCAGCACCTCCCGAATCGAAGCGCCTAACGGAACTTCGATGTTTTTCGGCTGAGACACCGCGTCTCCGTCTACCGTCAGCCGTCTGGAAACCAGCGGCATTCCTGTTTTAAAATACTGAGACAAAGCGGAAACGGTGGAAACATTCATGACAATCACACCGCAGTCTGCCGGCAATTGTCCTTCTTCGACCACTTTTCCGGTCGCGCTGTAGATCAGCACCTTCTCCGCACCCTGCGGATAACGGTTTTTGAGCGGCATGACCGATACCCCGCTCATCGAATCGGTCACTTCGGACAATAAAGCAATGGCTTTCGGCTTGTTTTGCTCAATACCGATCACGCATTTTGTCAGTGAAAGATAACTCATTACCAGCTTGATGCCGTCCGCGATCTCCTGCGGATGTTCCATGCATTCCCGATAGTCGGAGGTAATATACGGCTCGCACTCCGCGCCGTTGATGATGAGGGTATCCACTCGGTCGATATCCTTGTAGGCCAGCTTCAAATGAGTCGGAAAGCCGGCGCCTCCCAAGCCTGACAAGCCGCTTTCCCGCACCGCCGCAATAAATTCCTCCCGATTCGACACCTGGGGCGGGGCAAGTTCCGGCCAGGGCGTCTGTTTGCCGTCCGTTTCGATCACGACCGTCTTGACAAATCTTCCGCCGGAGGTGAGATCCTCTTCGATTTTCTTCACGGTACCAGACACGCTCGAATGCATCGGAACTCCCATCGGAGCGGTACTGTCTCCGATTTTCTGCCCCACATATACCGTATCACCTGCCGAGACCGTCGGAATGGCTTCCTGTCCCATATGCTGCTGCATCGGAATACGGACAACCTGCGGCAGCGGCAACGAAACCGTACTTAATTCCGAAGTGTTTTTATAGTGCTTTAAATGCACGCCCGGCAATGCCTTTCTGCTTTTTATAATCGCCATATGCTATGTTCACCTTTCTATCTGTTGATTCCCATTCATGATCCTATCTTTCATACTAAAATCAGATTGAAAGTGTTTCATCCGATTTTAGTAGCAGTTTCATCCTGTAATTGGTCAGTGTCTGACCGCGGCGTATCACCGTTTGTTCTCTGACCGTTCGATATCCCCGCTTCTCAAAAAACGGTTTGGCGGTAATAGAAGCATCGGTAGTAACCACGGATATTCCGTTATCCGCCGCATACTGCTCCAAACGGTCGGTAATCGCAGTGCCGACTCCCCTTCGCTGATAATCTTTATGAACATACAGCCGATCCAAATATCCCGTCAGGATGAGATCTCCGAAACCAATCATGGTACCGTTATATTCTACCACAATACTATGGTGCGCTGCAAGTGAATTTTCCCATTGTTCCACCGACATCGATTCGGGCGCCCAGGCCTCCAATTGCTGCTCACTGTAATCCGTCCGATTCACAGTGTGTACCGTGTCCCGAAACAACCGCATGATTTCCTGCGTATCCGATTTGCAATAAGCTCTGATTTTCCAATCCACAAGCAAATGTTTCCTTTCTGCGCTTTACGTTCCGTTTTTCGATAAATTCAATTTACTGATGGCGGGCAAGACCGTTTTCATCACGATGCCGGTCACCGTTCCCATCAGCACACCGGCAATCAGCAGAACCGGCAGATACGCAAATGCCGCAAAACCGCCGATCAGCACTGCCGCCACAGCAATCTGCCCTAAATTGTGACAAACCGCTCCGGAAACGCTCATGAAAAAAACAGACACCGGATATCGTTTCGGCAGTAGCAACAGCGCCATGACCGTAACCGCAGCCAATCCGCCGCAAAAGCTCATAAAAAAAGCAGTTGCCCCTCTGGTGACAAATACAAAAGCGGACTTGAGCACCGCCACCGCGTAAGCGGAGCCGACGCTGAAATATAACAAACAGTACATGGTAACAATATTGGAAAGTCCCAATTTCACGCCCGGAGGCAGAAAAGGCACCGGAGGGAGCAAGCCTTC
>JAQXIB010000240.1 GCA_029007575.1 Clostridiales bacterium
CAAATTCCGAATTTGGGTGGTACCGCGAGTAACCTCGTCCCTTTACGGACGAGGTATTTTTATTTTTCTGGGAGGTTTTTTACGATGCTGGAAAAAACGGCAGAACTGAAACAACAGTTTGAAGAGAAGATTGGCAAAATAAAGTCATCCATTGAAGCAGAACAACTGAAAGTGGAATTTTTAGGGAAAAAAGGATATGTGTCCGGTTTGATGGCCGCACTCAAAAATGCCACCGGAGAGCAGAAAAAAGAGGCAGGCAAGCTGATCAATGAGCTGAAACAGTATGTAGAAGCGAAGGTGCAGGAACGCACCGCTCAAATTCAGCGGGAAGAGGAAGAAGCGCTGATCGAAAGCCAGGAATCCTATGATGATTCTCTGCCCGGCAACACCGCGTGTGGATCTTATCATCCGATCACGCTGATTCAGCGGGAAGTGGAAAGCATTTTTGAGAGCATGGGCTTTACCATTGAGAATTATGATGAGATCGTTGATGATTACCATTGCTTTGAGGCGCTGAATATTCCGAAGCACCATCCGGCACGTGATATGCAGGATACTTATTATCTCAGCAGCGGTCAGCTTCTCAAGACGCATACCTCTGCCGCTCAAAACGCCATTATGCGCAAATACGGCGCGCCGCTTCGCGCGGTGTTCCCGGGAAGATGCTTCCGGAATGAATCGACCGATGCTTGTCACGAAAATACCTTTTTCCAGATGGAAGGCATCATGATCGATGAGGACATCTCCATCTCCAACTTGATCTATTTTATGAAAACGATGCTGTCCGAGGTTTTCGGGCAGGAGGTCACGGTTCGGTTGCGCCCCGGCTTTTTCCCCTTTGTAGAGCCCGGATTTGAGTTGGATATCCAATGTCTGATCTGCGGCGGCGAGGGATGCCCGTCCTGTAAAAATTCGGGATGGCTGGAGCTTTGCCCCTGCGGCATGATCCATCCGAACGTGTTGGAATACGGCGGGATCGACTCCGAAAAGTATACCGGCTTCGCTTTCGGCCTGGGATTGACAAGACTCGCGATGATGCGGTACGGCGTGAAAGACATTCGTATGTTCAACAGCGGGAATCTGAAATCTCTTTCACAATTTATTGATAAATAATTTCGCTTCCGACAGGGGATAACGTTTTCAGAAAGGAATGGTCATATCAATGTTTGTATCAATGAACTGGATCAAAGAATATGTTGATCTGAGCGGCTGTAATATAGAGGATTTAATTCATCGGTTTACCCTTTCCACTGCTGAAGTGGAGGACATCATCTACAAAGGCAGAGATATTTCGGGGGTTGTTGTCGGTGAGATTTTATCGGTGGAAAATCATCCCGATTCCAAAAAGCTGCATTTATTAAAGGTGGATATCGGCACGAAAATTTGTGACTGCGTCTGCGGCGCGCCGAACGTTGCCGCAGGACAGAAGGTTGCCTTTGCGACGGCAGGGGGCAGAGTTCCCGGTGGCGAAATCGGCAAATGCAAAATTGCCGGCTATGATTCGGAGGGAATGTGCTGTTCCGAGAAAGAACTCGGTATCAGCGACGATCATTCGGGATTGATGATATTGGATGCATCCCTTCCCAACGGCGCCGATTTAAAGTCGCTCTACGAAATAGAGGACGTCATTTTTGAGGTAGATAACAAATCTCTGACCAATCGACCGGATTTATGGGGACATTACGGGATTGCCCGCGAATTTGCGGCGCTGACCGGAAAGACTCTGAAACCGCTTGACTTGGCGGACCTTTGCTACGAGGGCAATGAGTCGGTGCGTGTGTCGGTGAAGCGGGAGGATTTGGTTTACCGTTATTCCTGCCTAAAAATGGACAACATCACCCGAACGGTCAGCCCGGTTAACGTGCGGATCAGATTGTTTTATTGCGGTATGCGTTCCATCAATCTGCTGGCGGATTTGACCAACTACATCATGCTGGAATTGGGACAGCCCACCCATGCGTTTGATGCGCACAAAATCCATCATATCGTGGTGGACACCCCAAAGAACGAGATGAGCTTTACCACATTGGACGGAACCGAGCGTAAAATCGAGCCGAACACGTTGATGATTTGGGACGAGGATCAGCCGGTCGCTATCGCGGGTATTATGGGCGGACTGGATTCCGAGATCGTAGACAATACCACGTCGGTCGTGTTGGAGTCGGCTAATTTTGACGGCGTCAGTGTCCGGAAATCGTCTTCCGCGCTGGGCTTGCGCACCGATGCCAGCATGCGGTACGAAAAAATTCTGGATCCGGAGCTTACCCTGATGGCGGTCAAGCGGTTTGTGCGTCTGGTACAGCAAGCCGATACGGGAGCAAAGATTGCCTCCTGCCTGACCGACGTGTATGTACAAAAATATCCGGAGATTTCGCTCTCCTTTGATAAGGCTTATGTGGACAGATATACTGGTATCGATATCAGCGAAGATCAGATTTGTCAAACACTGCGTTCTTTAGGATTTGATGTAACATATGCAGACGGCAAGTTTACCGTAGGTGTTCCGTCTTGGCGTGCCACCAAAGATGTGACGATCAAGGCGGATATCATCGAAGAAATCACCCGAATTTACGGTTATGATAACTTTGCGATTTCCACCACGCGCAGCAAGCTGCATCCGGTCAAAAGCACGACCGCACGTACCGAAGAAAACGCTTTGAAGGACATCTTGGTGCAGAAATACGGACTGCATGAGGTACATTCCTATATCTGGTGTGACGGCAAAAAATATAAGCGTTTGGGGATCGAGGTAGAGGATAATGTCCGCATTTTGAACATTGCGACGCCCGAAAACGGCACCATCCGCAATTCGATGCTGCCAACCTTGCTTTCTTTCGTCTATGATAACCGCGGTTATCGGGACGCGTTTGGTATTTTTGAAATCGGACGTGTAGTGGACGGATTTGAGGATAACGGTTACTGCAAGGAAAAACGTCGTTTGGGAATCACTCTGTTTGACAAGCAGCATACCGAAAAGGAGCTGTATTTCTCGGCGGTGGATATGATTCGGTGCCTGTTCGCGGAAATCAAGCATAGCGAGGTCACGTTCGAAAAAATGCCGATCGTACACAAATGGCAACATCCGAAGAACACCTCCCGTATCCTTTACGGAGGCACGGAAATCGGCGTTTTGTGTACACTGCATCCGCAGAATGTTGCAAAGATCGATAAAAACGCTGCAATTGTATGTATGGAATTTGATTTAGAGGCAATGAGCCAAGCGCCGGTTGCGCAGATCGCGTATGAAGAGCCGTCCAAATTCCCGTCTATCGATATCGACCTTTCTCTCAGCGTGAAAAACGGGATTACCTATCATGATATTTCCCAGAGCTGGAAAGCATTAAATGCGGCCGAGCTAAAAGACGTCAATGTCATTGATATTTACGAATCCGGCAGTACAAAAAGTATTACGATCCGTCTGTCGTTCTCGTCTGACGAACGCACGTTGGCAATGGATGAGGTGCAGCCGCTTGTTGATAAGGTGCTTGCCTCTTTGGAGAGCATCGGCGTGACACTGCGGTCTTAATCGGATTTTCAAAAAACAGAGTCTGTCTCACTTTTCGTGAGGCAGACTCTGTTTTTTATACGCGCCGGCGGGCAAGGGTATTAGTCCTCTAATTGCGTATCATCGTCCAGCAATAGCGTAAAACGTATTACGGCAGCAGCCAGCACCAATTGATTCGCCAGATGGTTTAGCTTGTTTTGCCTGCACTGTTTTGGATTTTCCACCGGCTGTTCTAAAATGCTGCCGGTCAGATTGGTAAAATACAGCAAGGCAGAAATAATAATGATGCTGGAGATCATCCGGATCGGCAAGACCTTTGGCAGACAGTCACATCCTTCTCCGTCCTTCACCGTGCAGATCAGCTGCTGCTTTTGCAGATCGGTTGTGTAATACGATAAAATGATTGATGCCATGATCAGGATAATATTGGCTTTGGACTGGTCGATGACATCGACTCGCTCCTGTATTTCAGCCGGCAGACTATTGCAAGAAGTCTCGCTCATGGCTCTGCTCGTTCCCTTCAAACGGATTGCCGTTTTGGATTGGATCGTTAAACGGATACCGCCATACACGGCAATTCATTCTATGCTTTGAGGCCAGAAACGGTACCAGTCGGTCAGCGAATGATCAGGCTGGCGGCAGTCGCTCCGATGGCAATACCGGCGCTGAGCTTTATCAGGGTGGGAATGATCCTTTTTGCTTTTCCCGGTTTAGGCATTTTGGACGGGTTCTCAGTTGGATTGATTTCTTTAATGTATTTTTTTCCCTGATGAATGAGAAAATCATTGTCACATTCCCGCTTTTCCGGATCTACAAAAAGAATTGCCTTTTTGATGTATAAATTTCCGGTATCGGTGATTTCGATGATTTGCTTGTTAACGCCTTTTAACATCATGATATTTTTTGGCGGTTTGTTCTTGATATGACGCCAAATTCCTTTCGTCTGTATTTTGTATTGTGTATGCTATCTCCTGCCGAACTGTGTTTTGCAAAGAAGTAACGCATGCTTGTTGATTTTTTGATTTGTTCAGTAGACATTACTTATTTTGAACAATATAAAATCTTGTTATACAAATTGTAAATTCTTTTTTGTGAATATACTGTGGAAAAGTCTGTGGAAAGGGTGGAAAGTTCCAATTCGATTGTGCAAAACTCGGTGGAAAAAGTGGAAAACTACATAAATACGCGCTGTCGATTTGTGGAAAACCCTTTGCCGAATTAACCATACAATGAGTATATGCATTGTGGAATGTATAAAAAGTTTTAACCGCAACAAAAAGGGGCTGTAGCAAAACAGCCCCTTTACGATAATTTAAAGCCATGCATAAACCCGTCCAGCTCCAGAGAGCATATATCGCCGCCGATAATTTTATCCTCGTACACCAGGATATTGGCTTTGACGTTTTGCTTGTTGTCGGGATAGTTTGTTACGTCATAGGTCCAGCGCTTTACGCTTTTTCCGCGATAGGCTGACAGATCAAAGCCCTGTTTTTTTTGAATGACGTTGTATTTTTCATATACGTCATTAAATTCAGTCGGAATGGCGACCTCGACGATCTCGCTTGGCTCGTTTTTCACTTCCCAGCCGAATTGTTTCAGATAATTGATCCGCTGCTCGTTGTTCTCGGCAGTCAGTCCGGTGATCTTTTGCCCGTTGTTTTTTGCAACATCGGTGGCAGCGCCTTTCGCGGAAATCATAAAAGCGCAAAAAATTCCGGCGACCAACAATACAGACAATCCGGCAATAATTTTTGTCTTGGTCATTTTCATCGATACAATAAACATAATATTCACCGTTCCTCACAGATTGTAGTTGGTACATATATATGTTTGAACGGCTTGGTTAAATGCTATTGCATCGATGCAAAGGCCGGTATTTTTACCAATTTACCTGATCGACAGGCATAGACGCTGCGGCATTTAAATTGTAATTTGCCCTAACACCGCTTTGATATTCAAAATAAGCCTGACAGCCGACCATTGCCGCATTATCTCCGCAGAGAGATAGGTCGGGCAGATAGAAAGTATAACCGTTTTTGCGACAGTCCTGCTCCAAGCGGCTGCGCAAGCCGGAATTGGCGGCGACACCGCCGGCAATGGCAATGTTGTGATAGCCGAACTCCTGAGCCGCCGCCATTAGCTTGCTGCTCAGAATGTCGCAAACGGTTTGCTGAAAGCTGGCGGCGAGATCATTTATGTTGACTGTTTCGTTTTTTTGTTCCGCGTTATGGAGCAAATTGATGACAGCGGTTTTCAGTCCGGAAAAGCTGAAATCAAACGGGCATCCGTCCACCTGCGGATGAGGCAGCTTATAAGCCTGCGGATTGCCTTTCCCGGCGGCTTCATCGATCTCTTTTCCGCCCGGATAGGGAAATCCCATTGCGCGCGCGGCTTTGTCATATGCTTCTCCGGCCGCATCGTCCCGCGTTCTGCCAATGACCCGAAATTGGGTATAGGTCAGCACTTCGATGATATGGCTGTGTCCGCCGGAGGCCACGAGGCAGAGAAAGGGCGGTTTTAATTCCGGATTGGATAAATAGTTCGCGGCAATGTGCGAACGGATATGATGTACCGGGATCAGCGGCTTGTTGGAGGCGAGTGCAAGCCCTTTGGCAAAGTTCACTCCTACCAGCAGTGCGCCGATCAGCCCCGGAGCGGCAGTTACCCCGATCGCATCGATGTCTTCGAGAGACAGTCCGGCATCGGAAAGTGCCTGAGAAACGACCGCCGTAATGCTTTCACAATGGCGGCGGGAGGCAATTTCGGGAACGACGCCGCCGTAAAGACGATGTTCTGCTATTTGAGATGCGACGACCGAGGAAAGCACCTTATCGCCGTTTTCCACCACGGCGGCGGCGGTTTCGTCACAGGAGCTTTCAATCGCTAAAATTTTCATAAGTACGAGATCCTTTCTGTTATTCTGCGGCAATGATGTTTTTGTTCATAAGCACGGCATCTTCTTCCGGTTGGTCATAAAAACGTTTCCGGATGCCGACGGCTTGGAATCCGAAACGCTCGTATAGAGCGATGGCGGCTCGATTGCTTTGGCGCACCTCAAGCATCAGCATGTTCAGCCGGTTGTTTTGGCAATAATTAATGGCGGCGGTCAGCAACGCCCTGCCGATACCGCGACGGCGATAAGTTTGTTTCACGGCAATATTGTTGACGGTGGCTTCGTCCAGAACAACGCCGAGGTTGATAAATCCGGCGATCTCGCCGTCCACGTCGGCTACAAAGGTAACTGCCGCAGGGTTGGACAGCTCCGCGACAAAGGCATCCTGCGACCACGGCTGTGAAAAGCATTCCGCCTCGATTTGCGCCACTGCGTCAACGGTTTGCAGGGACATCGGTTTGATTTGTATGGTCATGCTTTTGTTCCTTTCGGAATTTTATTCTTGTCGGAATTTATTCTTGTCGGAGGAGGTTTTGCAGTTCTTCCTCAAAAAAGCGGCAGATCGCGTCCAAACAAGCTTCGTAAGCTGCTAAGTCCATCCCGTAGGGGTCCGGAATCCCGATGACTGTGATTTTTTCGGCAGCTTCGGGCAGCACACGAAGAATCGCCTCCCGATGAGCGGCAGTCATGACGTAGATGCGGGTGGCTTCTTTTACCAGCTCGGTGGATAACTGTCTTGCGCGGTGGGCGGTGGCGTCAATGCCGCGGTTTTGCAGCGCAATCAAAGCGTTGGCGCTGGCAGGCTCTCCCTCTGCTGCCGCCATCCCCGCGCTGGTTACCAGAATGCGGTCGGACAGCCCCTTTTTCTCTATGATATCACGTGCCAGATACTCCGCCATCGGACTGCGGCAGGTGTTTCCGGTGCATACAAACAATAATTTTTCCATGATTCCGGTCTTTCCTTTCCAACGAAACACGTTGCTTTAATCTTTTGCGTCGTACCAATTTTTTCCTTCGGCAATGTCGACGACCAGGGGCACGGACAGCGTAGCGGCATGTTCCATTTCTTCTTTCAGAATATTTTTTGCCCGGGGCGCGTCTTGATGACTGACCTCGATCAGCAGTTCGTCATGCACCTGTAAAATCAATCTGCCGTCGATTTTTTCCTCCTTTACCCGACGGTAAACCCGATTCATCGCGATCTTGATAATATCGGCGGCAGAGCCCTGGATCGGAGCATTCATGGCAACCCGTTCTCCGAAGCTGCGGAGATTGTGGTTGGAGGCTTTCAGCTCGGCGATTTCCCGTTTTCTGCCGTAGATGGTCTTCGCATATCCGGTTTCCTTTGCTTCCTCGACGGCATGCTTCATAAAACGATCCACTCCGCTGTAAGTGGTCAGATAGTTTTTGATATATTCTCCGGCTTCCTTGACCGACACGCCGATATCCTGTGACAAGGAAAACGCAGAGATACCGTAAACGATCCCGAAATTGATCGCCTTGGCACGGCTGCGCACCGAGGCGGGCAGGATGTCCTGCGGAATGCCAAAGATCTGTGAGGCAGTGATGGTATGGATATCCGCGCCGTTTCGGAAAGCTTCGATCATGTTTTTGTCCTGTGAGATGTGCGCTAAAATCCGCAGCTCGATCTGCGAATAATCCGCATCCAGTAGCGTATATCCGTCTTTGGCGATAAAGAATTTCCGCATTTGGCTGCCAAGCTCGGTACGGATCGGGATATTCTGCATATTCGGCTCGGTGGAGCTGATTCTGCCGGTGCGTGTTTCGGTCTGATTAAAGGTAGAACGCACTCTGCCGTCGGGATCGATCACCTTGAGCAAGCCGACCACATAGGTGGAATTCAGTTTAGACAGCTTGCGGTATTCCAATAATATTTGGACAAAGGGATGATAATTTTTCAGGCTCTCCAACACCTCGGCATTGGTAGAATAGCCGCTTTTGGTTTTCTTTTTTGCCGGCAGCCCTAATTTGTTAAACAAAATTTCGCTCAGGTCATTGGTGGAGTTGGGGTTAAACTCGTAACCGGCAATGTCAAACATCTGTTGACGCAGCAGTTCGATCTGTGCCTGCAATTGCTCGCCGAACTGCCGGATTCCGGCGGCATCAACCGCAAAGCCGCAGTATTCCATACTTGCCAGCACTTCGGTCAGCGGCATTTCGATATCCTGAAACAAGGGCAGCATACCCTCTTTTTCCAAAGCGGCATACAAGCGGTCGCACAGCGGAGCCAGCAGTGCGATATCCCGGTATTCTTCCTGTTCAAAGAGCGGTTCCTCCGGTAGAAAATGCTGCGCCAGCGTTCCGATGTGGTAGCTTTTGGTGCCGGAATGAAGCAAATACGCGGCAATGACCGCGTCAAAGCTCACGTTGGAAAGGGTAACGCCGTGTTGCTCACAGAACAGATAAACCGGCTTGACATCAAAGGTGCGTTTCGGAAGCTCGCTTTGACAGACGACCTCGAAAAAGATATTTTCCGCATTAAAATCATAAACCGAAATAGTATCCCCCAGATGAAACTGTAAAGAGGATACTCTGCCTTTCTCCATGCGCAGTAAAAAATCGATTTTCCCGTATTGCGTCAGCTTGATTTTTAAAGCATCAAGAGGCTGGTTCTTTTCAAGTTTGAGTTCTGTTTTCGGCTTGTCCGGCTGGGCGGTCTTTTCGGCAGGCAGATTTTCCAGACCTAAGCGGGGAAGAAAGCTGTACATTTCCAGCTCGGAAAGAATCTTTGCCGCCTCCGTCTTGTCGGAATCGGTGTGATACAGTGCCGGCAGGGAGAAATCCAGCGGGACAGCACAGTCGATCGTACCCAACTGCTTGCTCAAAAAGCAGGTTTCTTTCTCCTGAATCAGCAATTCTCTGGCGCGGGGTTTGATTTCGCCGCTGTCCAGATTGTCATATAAATTTTCGATACTGCCGAAGGTTTGGATGTAATGGAGCGCCGTTTTTTCTCCGATCCCTTTGACGCCCGGAATGTTGTCCGAACTGTCGCCCATCAGCGCTTTGACGTCCCGCAGCTGATCCGGTTCCAGTCCGTATTCCTCCTTGATTTTTTCGGGCGTATAATCGATATTGTCCTTGGTTTTCACCAGATGCACCGTGATATTTTTGTCGGTCAACTGCAAGCTGTCGCGGTCGCCGGTTGAGATAACGGCGGTATCGCCGTTTGCTTGACAGACTTTTGCGAGGGTGCCGATGATGTCGTCCGCTTCGTATCCTTCACATTCGATCACGGTGTGTCCCAGCGCGCGAAGCAACGCCTTGATATAGGGAAATTGTTCCCGCAGTTCGTCGGGAGAGGGCTTGCGCGTTCCCTTGTATCCGTCATACATCTTATGGCGGAAAGTCGGTGCGGGCAGGTCAAAAGCAACCGCCACACCGTCGGGTGAAACCTCCTTCATGGTTTTCAGCATGATGTTCAAAAAGCCGAAAATGGCGTTGGTATTGATGCCGCTTTTGGTGGTCAGCGGTCTGACGCCGTAAAAGGAACGGTTCATGATACTGTTTCCGTCTATAATTAAAAGCTTCATCGGTAAAACTCCTATCCGGATGCCGTGTGTCCGATTTTGATCGGTCAAAAGCATGGTTGACGAAACGCTTCACGGCTATTATAATGAAAAATAACACGAAATTTACAACAGAACGATTAAATATCAGTATAACACATTTTCAGATAATTATCAATTACTGAAGATCATGGCACGGAAGGAAAAAGAATTTTGATCAAAACAATAAAAATCGGGAACGTCAAAATCGAACAAACGGCTGCACTGGCACCGATGGCGTCGGTCGCCGATCGTGCCTATCGGCAGATGGCAAAAAAATACGGTGCGGCATATGTGGTCGGAGAGATGGCGAGCGCAAAGGGATTGTGTTATTCCGACCGAAAAACAGCGGAACTGTTGGAATGCACGCCGGAGGAGCGTCCGATGGCAGTGCAGTTATTTGGGGATGATCCGGCATATATGGCGCAGGCAGTGGAGAAAGTACGGGCATATCAGCCGGATATCATCGACATCAACATGGGCTGTCCGGTGCCGAAGGTGGTGAACGGCGGAGCGGGCAGTGCGCTGATGAAAGATCCGATCAGAGCAGCAGAGATTGTCAGAGCCGTTGTTTCGGCGTCTGAGGTGCCGGTGACGGTGAAAATCCGAAAAGGCTGGGACGATCACAGCATCAACGCGGTGGAGTTTGCCAAGCGGATGGAGGATGCCGGCGCAGCGGCAATCGCCGTACACGGAAGAACCAGGCAGGAATACTACGGACCGCCGGCAGACTGGGAAGTTATCGCGCAGGTCAAACAAGCTGTGTCTGTGCCGGTCATTGGGAACGGGGATGTAACCGACGGCAAGACCGCTGCTGAAATGTATCGGCAAACCGGATGCGATTTGGTGATGGTCGGCAGGGGCAGTTACGGCAGGCCGTGGGTATTTCGGGAAATTCGCGCTTATCTGGAAAGCGGAGAAGAACTGCCGCCGGTGTCACTGGAGGAACGGCTTGCGGTTATGCGGGAGCATGTCGAGCTGATTTGCAGGTATAACGGCGAGTACGGCGGGATGCGGATAGCCAGAAAGCATGCGGCATGGTATCTGAAAGGCTTGCGGGGAGCCGCGGCATTTCGGAAAGACAGCAGCAGCTTGGAAACGTTAGAGGATTTTTACCGTTTGCAGGAGAAAATCCGGCAAGCACAGCAGGAAGTTTGATGACCGGACTGATGATAAGGGCAGACGGAATCGGAAAGGAAAGTTCAAAAATGGTAGGAACAGGTACGATCGTCAATGTGGCGGCGGT